>DATFPZ010000344.1:0-2507 GCA_035264545.1 Acidimicrobiia bacterium | reverse complement strand
GGGCGGGCACAAGGCGGGGGCGTGCCTGGTGTGGTGCCGGTTCCCGGGCAGCGAGGGGTCGAAGGGCATCGGGGCGGTGGTCGTCGACTTGCAGTCGGACGGAGTGACGTGCGCCGGGACGCACGTGAAGATGGGCCTGCGCGGCACGAGCGAGGCCGAGCTCGCGTTCGACGACGTGTACGTCGGGCCCGAGGACGTGCTACTCGAGGGCGACCCGTCGAACGGCGAAGCATTCAAGACGCTGATCACGCATCTCAACCACGAGCGGTGCGGGAACGCCGCCATGTGCATCGGCGCCGCGCAGGGGGCGATGGAGTACGCGGTGAGGTACATCAACGAGCGCGTCGTCGGCGGGCGGCCACTCGCGGAGCTCCAGGGGCTCCAGTGGAAGGCGGCCGACATGGCTACGCAGCTCGACGGCGCCCGGCTCCTGCTCCTCCGGGCGCTGCATCTCGCCGGTCCAGGCGGCACGCCCCCGGCGCTCGAGACCGCGATGGCGAAGGCGGCCGCCAACCTCGCCGCCAAGTTCGTGTGCGACGAGGCGATCCAGCTGCTCGGCGGCTACGGGTACAGCCGCGAGTACCCCGTCGAGCGCGCGTACCGCGACATCCGCGGTCTCTGCATCGGCGCCGGCACCGTCGAGATCCAACGCAACTACATCGGCTCGCAGGTCGTGAAGGGTGCCACCACGGTCAGTCCGGGGTGGAGGAACGCACTCCTGTAGCTGCGCTCATTGCTGCTCCCCGAAACGGGAGAAGCGCCTAGCTCCAGTCCTTCCGCATCGCTGCTGCGAGCCTCGCAACATACGGGTCCAGGACTTCCTTGTAGGCGACGAAGGTGTTGGCGCGCACGCCTTCGCGCGCATGACGATGCCGTTCCGAATCGTCGCCGTCCAATTCCAACCGTCGTATCGTGAACTTTTGGAAATGGTCGGGGAACTCGTCCGCAACCCGCGCGACGGTGCTGGTCCCGACCAACATGACCGCCACCCGCAGCTTCACGAGACGACGACCCATCTCGTCGGCGGCCTCCCACAGCTTGTCGGGCGCCCCCGCGACCGCCCGGTTGTACGAGTACGGAATCTCCGACAACTCGTTCAGAAAGCGGCCGTACGTCTCATGACGCGATTTCGCCGCGGTCTGTCGTCGGGCCTGACGACTACGCACCAACTCCATTCCTTGGAACAGGGCGAAACCGAGAACCACAAGAAGGCCGCCCGTAAGAAGCTCGCTCACGCTGGCTGTCACCTCCGCTCCACGGTGACTGGCAACTGCCCCGGTAGCGTGGGAGTGATGTCTAACATTTCCGGTCGGGCTCCGTTGAATCCCGGCTGGCGCAACCCGCTCGCCGACGCGTGACGCTCCGGCCCACGTACCGCCACCCGCGAGCGCGCGACTACCTGGCGCCGGGTGGACCCTGGGACATCCCGTCACTCGACGCGATCGTGACCGATGCCGCGTCGCGTGCGGGCGGCGACCTCGTCGTCGACGGCTCGGCCGGCGTCCGCCTCGACGGCCCCGCGCTCGAATCGCAGGTGGCCGCGCTGGCGGGAGGCTTGCGTGCCGCCGGCGTCCGCCGGCGCGACGTGGTCGCGTGGCAGTCGCCGAACTGGTTCGAGGCGGTCCTGCTGTACCGGGCGTGCTGGCGCCTGGGCGCGATCGCGGCGCCGATCCACCACCAGGCCGGACCCGCCGACGTCGCCCGCATGCTCGGCGCGCTCGACGCCCGCGTATGGCTCCCACCGGACGAGGTACGAGGTCCGAGTGCGCGACTGCCGAAGTTGCTCGAGGCGGGCACGCCCGTCACCCGGTCGGCGGCGCGACCGAGCGACCTTGCCGTTGCGCTGTTCACGTCGGGATCGAGCGGCGTGCCGAAAGCCGCGCTGCACACCCAGCGCGGGCTCGCGTACAAGGCGCAGGTCATGATCCGTGCCCACGAGCTCGGCCCGGGCGACTCGATCCTCATGCCGGCGCCGCTCGCGCACGTGTCGGGGCTTCTCAACGCGGTGCTGATCCCGGGTGTGCTGCCGATGCGGGCGACGCTCATGGCGAGATGGAGTCCCGAGGACGCGCTCGACACGATCGAGCGCGAGCGCATCACGTTCATGATCGGACCGCCCACGTTCTTCGTCGGGCTCATGTCAGCGCCCGGGTTCTCCCGGCCGCGAATCGAGAGCCTCCGCCTGATCTCGAGCGGCGGCGCCGGAGTCACCGCCGCGTTCGTCGAGCAGGCCAGCGAGGCGTTCGGGGCGCGCGTCAAGCGCACGTACGGGTCCACGGAGGCGCCGACCGTCACGACGAGCACGCCCCGCGACTCTGTCATGCGGGCGCGCGAGACGGACGGGCGGGTGACAGGCGCGGCCGAGCTGCGCGTGACCGACCCGGACACGGGGCGCGAACTGCCCGCGAGCGAGGCGGGTGAGCTGTGGCTGCGGGGGCCGGAGCTGTTCGTGGGCTACGCCGCCGCCGAGCAGACGCGCGCCGCGATCCGGCGGGGCTGGTTCCGCA
>DATFPZ010000343.1:0-3112 GCA_035264545.1 Acidimicrobiia bacterium | reverse complement strand
CACCATGGTCGACACGTGGGCGACGGTCGGCTCGTGCGGGCAGATCGGTGAGCGCGTGCACCTGTCCGGCGGCGTCGGCATCGGGGGCGTCCTCGAGCCGCCCCAGGCGGCGCCCGTCATCGTCGAGGACGACGCCATGATCGGCAGCCGCTCGATGATCACGCAGGGCGCGCGTGTAGGTCATGGCAGCGTGCTCGGCGAGGGTGTCATCCTGAACCCCGCCATCCCGGTGATCGACTCGCAGACCGGTGAGGAGGTCGCTCGCGGCGTCGTGCCGCCGTGGTGCATCGTCGTCCAGGCGACTCGCAAGCGCGAGTTCCCCGGTGGCGAATTCGGACTTCCCTGCGCCTTGATCATGCGCCGTCTCGAACCGGGGGAGCGCGCCGACAAGGCGAAGCTCAACGAGATCCTGCGTGAGCACGGCATCGCCTCCTGACCTCCTCGCCGCCCCGGCGGACGACCTCCTGGTGCTGACGGCCTCGCTGGTCGCGGTGCCGTCGGTCAGCCGGCGGGAAGGCGAGCTCGCCGACCACGTCGAGCGTCGTCTCGCCGAGCGGGCGTCACGGCTCGCGCTCGCACGCGTCGGCAACACCGTCATCGCGCGCACGGAGCTGGGCCGCGAGCGGAGGATCGTGCTCGGTGGTCATCTCGACACCGTTCCCGCCAACGGCAACGAGGTGCCGCGCCTCGACGGCGACGTGCTGCACGGGCTGGGGTCGGCCGACATGAAAGGCGGTCTCGCTGTGCTCCTCCGTCTCGCCGAGGAGATCAGCGCCGGCCGGGAGCCGCGGTTCGACTGCACGCTGGCGTTCTACGAGGGCGAGGAGATCGCCGACGAGTACAACGGCCTCCGGCTCGTGTTCGATGCCCGTCCGGAGCTGCTCGCAGGCGACTTCGCGGTGCTGCTCGAGCCCACGGGTGGGCACGTCGAGGCGGGCTGCCAGGGCACGCTGCACCTGCGGGCGCACTTCGAAGGCGAGCGCGCCCACTCGGCGCGTCCCTGGAAGGGCAGCAACGCAATCCACGCCGTCGCCGACGTCCTGGGCCGTGTGGCCGCCCACGAGTCCGACACCGTGGTGGTCGACGGCCTCCCGTATCGGGAGTCCTTGCAGGTGGTGCGCATCGAGGGTGGCATCGCCAACAACGTCGTCCCCGACGAGTGCAGGATCGTCGTGAACCGCCGGTTCGCGCCCGAGTACTCGGTGGACGAGGCGCGGGCACAGGTCGAGAAGCTGCTCCAGGGCGCGGATCGGGTCGAGGTGATCGACGCGTCACCGGCGGCGCCGCCCAACCTGGGTCACCCGCTGGTGGCGGAGTTCGTGGAGGTCCTCGGCCTCGACGTCGAGCCGAAGCTGGGCTGGACCGATGTCGCCCGCTTCGCGTCACGCGGCGTCCCGGCCGTGAACTTCGGGCCCGGCGACCCCGATATGGCCCACACCGCCGACGAACAGGTCACCCGGGCGTCGGTCGAGCAGTGCCACACCGCGCTGGCGCGGTTCCTCGGTGTCGCCGGGTGAGCGGCGCGGTCAGACCGTGCGGAGAACCGTCACCACTTTCCCGTAGACGAGGACGTCGTCGGGGTCGTACACGAGCTCGTCCATCGCCTCGTTGGCGGGCTTGAGCACGATCTTGCCCCGGCGCCGGGAGAAGGTCTTGACGGTCGCCTCCTCGCCGGGGATGCCGGCGACGACGGTCTCGCCGGGCTCGGCCGTGCCCTGCTGTCGGACGACGACGTAGTCGCCGTCGAAGATGCCGGCCTCGATCATCGAGTCGCCCCGGACCCGCAGCATGAACAGCTGCCCGCGGCCGGTGAAGTCCTCGGGGAGCGGCAGGATCTCCTCGACGTTCTCCGCCGCGAGCACCCCGGTGCCGGCGGCGACGTCCCCGACGAGGGGCACGTGGCGGACGGGCCGGCGGTCGACGGCGGCGCCCGACGCCGGCTCGAAGCGGACCTCGATGGCGCGGGGCTTGGTCGGGTCCCGGACGAGGTAGCCCTTGTCCTGGAGCGCGGCGAGGTGGGCGTGCACGGTCGAGCTGGACGACAGGCCCACGGCCTCGCCGATCTCCCGCACGCTCGGCGGGTAGCCGCGGCGGCGCACCTCGGCGTCGATGAACTCGAGCACCTGGCGCTGCCGGGCGGTCAGGTCGGTCATGTTCGTGCCCTCCCGGGTGGGATCGAATCGATCTCTTTTGGCTCTTTGGCGGGCTCCGCCCGCACGCGGACGCCATCTGAGGCGCCCACAGGCACGGTAACACGATCAGGCGTTCGGGGCAAACATCTGTTCGGCTCCCGCCTTGACGGGAACACCCGTTCGTGGTTGTATGCGAACAGGCGTTCGGCCCACCGAGTGGATCTCCCCGGGTGGGCCGAGCCACGCCGGGGGGCGGTCTCGCTCCCCGGCGCAGTTGTCAGGGCGCAGGAGTCAGGGCGTAACTGTCATACCCCCGTGGTTCGCTACGGGGGAGGCAACGGGCGGAGAGAGAAGGAGGCACGTCAGATGGCCGCCGTCATGACCACCCCGAGGATCGACATCGAACCCGCTGTGACGCGCACGGTCCGGCGGGTCGCGCCCCGCTCCGTCGCCCGGCGCGGGCACCGAGCCTCGGCTGTCGTCTACTGGCGCCGGCGCGCTGTCGCCGTCGCGGTAGGTCTGGCGGCGCTGGTCATGGCGGGGAAGGCGGGTGCCGCGCTCGGGGACTCACCCCTCGCAGTCCCCGAGCGCCGCCCGGCCGTCTCGCAGTCCGTCGTGCAGCCCGGCGACTCGCTGTGGTCGATCGCGGCGAGGCTCGAACCGGGGAGTGACCCCCGCCCCGTCGTCGATGAGCTCAGCGCTGCCCGTGGTGGCGCGCCGCTCCTCCCCGGCGAGGTCGTCACCCTGCCGCGATGACGGGGCCCGCGGCCCAGGAGGGGTATGTACCGTGGAGCAGTGCGCTGCCCGTACTGCCAGACCGCCGACGACAAGGTCATCGATTCGCGCCCGTCCGACGACGGCGCCACGATCCGGCGGCGGCGTGAATGTCTGGCCTGTGGGCGGCGCTTCACCACGTACGAGCGGCTCGAGGAGCTCCCGCTGATGGTCGTGAAGCGGGCGGGTGTGAAGGAACCCTTCGA
>DATFPZ010000342.1:0-5717 GCA_035264545.1 Acidimicrobiia bacterium | reverse complement strand
GCAACTTGACCGGCTTTCCCGCCGCATCGACGTACCGAGCCGGCTGCTCCTTCGCCGGTCGGGTCCAACGGCCCCTGACGATCTTCCCGTCCCTGAACACCCACGCGTCGCCCTCGCCGATCGTCTGACCCTCGGCGGTGGCGCTGCCCACCCCGCCTTCGTAGTTTGTGAACTGCACGATCACGTTGGTCGGGGCGACCTGCTGTCCTGACTGCGCGGTGGACGGCGCACCGGCCAAAGTCCGCTTCCAGGTGCGCGTCGCCGCGTCGTAGGTGTACGTCGGGTCGAAGTCGGGCGCCTTGAACCCGACATGGACGGCGGTCGCCGGGTCGCCGGTCGACTGCTCGTTCGTCCCGAGGTACTGGAAGAGAGCTTTCGGGGGCACGGGCTGGCCGCCCTTGCCGACGAGGTCGGCCGGTCGCCCGAACAGGTTCAAGGGCGCGTCGCGGTTGCGCTCGCGGAACATGGCGTTGCCGGCGCCCGACTCGTCGACCGCGTTCACAGGCGCCTGCCTGATGAGCTCGACATTGGGCGCTGCGCCGCCCGAGTAGGCGAACACACCGCCGAGCGGCCACACGATATTCGGGTCGGTGGCCCGCACGGAGCGGATCGGCCCAACGGTGTCGGGCAATGCCGAGTTGAAGATCGTGAGCAGCCGTGTGAACTCGCCCTCGACGACCTCCTCGAAGACGACGTCGGCGACGTCGATTCCGGCCTGCGGGCGCACCGGGGGCGTGTTGTCGATCTTCACCTCGAGCGCAGGCCGGGTGAGGCTCTCGCCCGCCGGGGCCACGCCGGTGAGCGGGGCGACCGCCTCCTTCGGTGCCGCCTTCTTCTGGGTCTTCTTGTCACTCCCCCCGCCGCCCCCGCACGCCGCCAGCACGAGCGCCAGCGCTGCGGTCAGGGCGATCAGTTCAACGACGAGCGTGGTACGTCGGCGCACTACATCTCCTTCAGGATCCGGATCCGCTCGTCGAGCGGCGGGTGGGTATCGAAAGCCCGGTTCAGCCACGACCCCTTCGAGGCCCGGCCGTCGCCGTCACCTCCGCCTTTGCCGCGGTCGAGCGGTGACTCGATCCACATCTGGGCGGTGGCCCGGGTGGCGTGGTGGACGACGGCCTGGTCGTTCTTGAGCTTCTCGAGCGCCGCGATCAGCCCGGGAGGGTAGCGAGTGAGCTGAACACCGCTCGCATCGGCCAGCAGCTCCCGGCGGCGGCTCACCGCGAACTGCATGAGGAGCGCGATGAAGGGTGCCAGGATCAGGAGGGCGAAGGCGAGGATCACGAGGATGATGCCGGCACCGCCGCTGTCGGCGCGGTCGCGCCGGTCGCTCCCGCCGCCGAACCACATGAAGCGCAACCCTAGGTCGGAGAGCAGAGCGATTGCGCCCACCGCGGTCACCGCCACGGTCGTCACGAGGATGTCGTAGTTCTTCACGTGCGAGAGCTCGTGTGCGATCACACCTTCGAGCTCGACTCGGTTCATGGTCTCGAGCAGGCCCGTGGTGACGGCCAGGGCGGCGTGCTTGGGGTTGCGGCCGGTGGCGAACGCGTTCGGCGCGGGGTCATCGACGACGTACAGCCGTGGCTTCGGCAGGCCGGCCGCGATGCAGAGGCCTTCGACGAGGTTGTGGTACCGCTGGTACTCGGGGCCCTCGGCCGGCTTGGCGCGACTCGCAGCCAGCGCCACCCGGTCCGAGTAGAAGTACGACCCCCATGCCATCGCGATGGCAAACAGGATCGCGACGGCCACACCGATCGCGCCGAACCCCAAGAGGAAGTTGAATGCGAGCGCGGCGGCGGCGATGAGCGCGACGAAGAAGAACAACAGCAAGAACGTGCGTCGCTTGTTCTTCGCGATCTGTTCGTACACCGGCGGGGCTCCCCTGTGTGCGGGCCGTCGCTATCGAGGGCCGCGCGGCACCGGCCGCAACCGGGAGCCCGACGCGCCGATCAGAACTGGACCCGGACCGGTCCCGTCGCCTCGGGCTCGCCCTCGAAGTACTCGCGCGTCTCGAAGTTGAACATCCCGGCGATGACGTTGCGCGGGAACGTCTGGAGCTTGTTGTTATACGAGAGGACCGAGTCGTTGTAGAACTGCCGAGCGTACGCGACGCGGTCCTCGGTCGAGGTCAGCTCCTCCTGGAGCGACAGGAAGTTCTGGTTCGCCTTCAGGTCCGGGTACGCCTCGGCCACGGCGAACAGGCTCTTCAGCGCGCCGCTGAGGACGTTCTCGGCCTCCGCCTGCTGCGCCGGGCCTTGGGCGTTGATGGCGTTGGCGCGTGCCTGTGTGACGCTCTCGAAAACCCCCCGCTCGTGGGCGGCGTAGCCCTTGACCGTCTCCACCAGGTTCGGGATCAGGTCGTAGCGCCGCTTGAGCTGGACGTCGATCTGCGACCACGCGTTGTCGATCCGGTTCCGCAACCGGACCAGGCCGTTGTAGCTGAGGATGAAGACGAGGATGACGAGGACGACGAGCACGCCCACGACGATGCCGACGATCACGTGACTGCTCCTGCCTAGGGGAGGACGAGACGCACTCTACCGTCCGGTCTCGTCGGTGCCTCCTCACCAGCGGCGCCCCGCCCTCCGGCGGCGTCAGACGCCGGTGACCTGCTCGGGCGAGACGACGATCGTGACGCGCTCCTCGCCCGGCTGACGGAACGGGTACGTCTCCTTGTCCAGGTACTTCTGGGCGAGGTAGTCGATGTCGGCGTCCGCGCCCAGCATCCGCCGTTCGGTGACCCGGCCCCGAACCTGCACGTGCTCGTAGGGGTTCTCGGGATCCACCGCCGCGATCGCCACCGGCGCGTCGAGCTGGAGGAGCCGATCCTTCATGCGGCCCCGGGCGGTGTTGATCCACACCCTGTCCTTGTCGGTTTCGACCCAGACCGGTGTGACGTGGGGCCGTCCCGCGGGATCGACGGCGGAAATGTGAGCGAAGGTGTTCGACTGCAGAATCGCTCGCGCTCGGTCGTTGAGCTCGACCTTGTCCATATTGTCCATCTGGATCACTCCATTACTTTCCCCGGAGCTGCGCCGCTCCCGGGTGTACGGGGGCATTCATCGAGATGTACCCACCCAGCCCCGCAGCCGATGCATGCCCCGGTCGACTGCGACGAGGAGGGCGGCATGCAGCTCGGCGCCGGCGGCGGCCAGCACGGCCAGCCCGTGCGCCCGGGACGACCCGACGGCAGGGTGGTCGTCGAGCGACCGGCCGTCGGCGTGGGTCACGAGCCCGCCTGCCTCCTGGACGATGAGTGCCGCGGCGGCCACGTCGTACGGGAAGTTCGTGCAGACCGCGCCCTCCCCCACTTCCAGGAAGGCGCCCTCGGTCTCGGGGCATTCGTCGACGATCCGGCGACCGACGTCGACGTACGCGTCGAGCTGGCCGGTGGCAATGCGGGTCATGTTGAAGGCGGCCGAGCCGAGGTCGAAGTAGCCACCGCCCATGCTGGAGCCGTTCACGAGCTCCTCGAGCACCACGCTCGTCGGCAGCAGCGGGCGTCCGCGTAGCCCGGCCGTCCAGAACAGGGCGGTCAGGTCGGTGTTGGCGGAGAGCCGGAGCTCGACCGGTTCGCCCGACGCGCGCTCCGCGCCGGGCCCGCGGCCGCGCGTCGCCCAGAAGCGCTGGCCGCTCTTCAGCTCGTGCACGACGCCGAACGACACGTCGCCGAGGCGCGCGTCCTCGCTCGGGGGGACGACGGCGACGGAGACGCAGGCCGATTCCAAACCGGCGGCGGCCGGGCGGGTGCCGTCGATCGGGTCGATGACGAGGAACGCGCGGGGTCGGCCGTAGGTCACCAGGCCGCGGTCTTCCGAGTAGAAGCCGATGTCGCCTTCGGTGGCCAGCACGTGCTCGACGACCCGTTCGGCAACCTCGTCGATCGCCAATGTGGCGTCGCCGCCGGGCGCGCGTGCGACGCGTGCGCGAGCGTCCGCCGCTCCCAGCTGAGGCACGACCGCGTCGCGTACGCGGGCCGCGACCTCGAGTGCCAGCCGATCCGGTGCGGTCACCCGGTGACGGCGCTGCGCTCGATGGCCGCTTCGTAGAGCGCGATGAAACGCTCGGCAACGTGACGCATCGAGAATTCGCCCGCCCGTTGCTCTCCCGACGCGATCAGCTCCGCGCGGTGGCTCGCATCGTCCAGCACTCTCCGCAGTGCATTGCGGAGCGCGTCGGCGTCGCTCGGCGCGACAAGGAGTGCGTCGCGATCGGCACGGGCGACGTTGCGGAACCCGTCGATATCCGACGCGACGATAGCGGTGCTCGCCGCCATCGCTTCGAGCAGAACGATGCCGAACGACTCTCCCCCCAGGGCCGGCGCGCAGAACACGGTGGCGGCGCGCAGCCGGCGCGCTTTCTCCTCCTCGGAGATGCGCCCGATCCACTCGACGTCCCGAACGCCGCGGCCGCGAAGGGCGTCCGTCTCCGGCCCGTCGCCCGCCACCCACAACACCGCTTCGCGCTCCAGGCCCTCGAACGCGTCGAGGAGCACGGCGAGCCCTTTGCGCGGCTCGTGGCGGCCGACGAAGAGGACCGTGGCGCGGTCGGTGGGCCACGGCGTGGCTTTGGCGAACTGGGGGACGTCGACGCCGTTGGGGACGATCTCGTAGTCGCCGCCGAACGAGAGCTGGGCGATCTCGGCGGCTTCCTCCGAGACCGCGGTCCGGATCGCCAACCGGTCGACCCACCGCTTCAGCGGCGGCCGGAACATCCGGTACCACGGGTTGAGCCGGCCCGAGTACGACGCATGGAAGGTCCCGACCAGGGGCTCGTCGGCACCCAGGAGCAGGGTCTGGGTCGGGCCCGGGACGAGCGGCTCGTGGAGGTGGATGACGTCGGGCTCGATGACCCGGCGGGCCTCGAGCGTGCGCCGGGCGACGGGCTTGCCGCCCGCGATCGGCGCGACCGACCCGTTGGAGGAGAAGTTCGTCGACGGGCCGACGGTGACGATGCCGCGTTCCGGCGGGGGCCCGTCACACGGCGCCACGACGCGTGCATCCACGCCGAGCTCGCGCAGGCTGCGGGCCAGGCCCAGCACCTGGCCCTGCACGCCGCCGAACACCGACAGCGAGTACGGCGACACCAACAGCACGCGCATCATGACCTCACTCCCCCGCTGCCGTTCGTCGCGAGATCGCTCGGCCAGTTGGGTTGGAGGAGATGCCACTGCTCGGGCGCGGCGCGGATGAGGTCCTCGAATCGGTACGCGAGCTCCTGGGTCACGCGTCCGACGTCATCGCGCAGGCGGCCCTCACGCTGCGCCGGTACCGGCGGCATCACGACCGCATGGTGCCCTCCTTGGGGCGCGAAGTACACCGCGGCTGCGAGAAGCGGTGCTCCGGTCCTCAGCGCCAGCGTCGCCGGACCGGCCGGCAGGGTGGTGCGCTCGCCGAAGAACTCCACCCCGATCCCGTCGCCGACGAGGTCGCGGTCACATAGCAGGCACACGACCTCGTTGCTCCGCAGAGCTTGCAGGACGGTTCTGCCGGCATCGGGGCCGAGTTGCACGACAGTCATGCCGAGGGCCCGCCGCACCCCCGCGAACCACTCGAACAGCTCGGGTGGTTCGACCGGCTCGACGACCACGGTGGGCGGTAGGCCCTGGGTCGCGAGCCACGCGCCGGCGAAGTCCCAGCCCCCGACGTGCGGGAGCGCGAGCACCACGCCCGACCCGCGCTCCAGCCCGGCAGTGAGGTGTTCGAACCCTTCGA
>DATFPZ010000341.1:0-2778 GCA_035264545.1 Acidimicrobiia bacterium | reverse complement strand
GTGCGTGTACACACGGTGGCGAGCCCGTCGCGAGCCCAAGACCTGGCTCGACTGGACCCAGGCCGACGACCCGCCGTGCGCGCGCGTGCTCGGCGATCCGCGTCCCGGGACGAACGACTACGAGATGGCGCACACCGCCGTCGCACCGACCCAGATCTACCCGCTCTTCGAGACCGCCCTCCGCGCCGAGGCGGGGCGCACGGTCGACGAGCACCAGCGCGAGGTGAGTGAGCTCTGGGCGACGTTCGCGGCGGTTGCGGCCGCCAATCCGTACGCGTGGTCGCGAGTGCCGTACTCGCCCGAGGAGATCCGGAAGCCGTCTCCCGACAACCGGGTCGTGACGTTCCCGTACCTGAAGCGCATGTGCGCCAACATCGACGTTGACGAGGCCGCCGCCCTGCTCTTGTGCTCCTATGAGGTCGCACGCGACCTTGGCGTTCCCGACGACCGCCTCGTGTTCCCGCTCGCGGCGGCGGACGCCCACGACCGGTTCTTCTTCAGCGAACGCGAGTCGCTGACGACGTCACCCGCGATCGCGGCGGCGGGCCGTGCCGCGCTCGACGGGGCCGGGCTCGGCATCGACGACGTGGCGCGCTTCGACCTCTACTCGTGCTTCCCGTCCGCGGTCGAGATCGCGCTCGGCGCGCTCGAGCTCCGGGGACCGGGTGGCGGCGATCCCCGGGCGCTCACCGTCACCGGCGGCCTCGGGTTCGCCGGCGGTCCCGCCAACAACTACCCGACGCACGCGATCGCGGCGATGGTCGACGCCTGCCGGCAGGATCCGGGCTCCGTCGGCATGGTGAGCGCGCTGGGGTGGTACGTCACCAAGCACTCGATCGGCCTGTACTCGACCGCACCGCCGGCGCGCGGCTTCAGCCGGGTGGATCCCGCGATCACCCAGGCGACCGTCGACGCGCTTCCCGGTCGAGAGCCCGCCGGCGCCTACTCGGGCCCGGCGACCGTCGAGGCGACCGCGGTCGTGTTCGAGCGCGAGGGCGCGCCTGCGGTCGCGATCATGTCGACGATCACTCCCGACGGCCGCCGCGCCCTCGCCAACACGCGCGACGCGGCGGTGATGCAGGAGATGATCGAGAAGGCGTGGGAAGGCCGGCGGGTCGGGCTGCGTACCGACGGCACCGTCAATACGCTCGACGCCTGATCAGCGGCGGTTCCCCCAGCGGTTCCAGGACGTGACGTCCTCGATCGGGCGGCGCTTCGCCGGCTTGAAGTCGTCGCCGGTGTAATACGCAACCGGCACGAGCCCGGCCTGGAGGACGCCGTCGGGGATGCCGAGGAGCACCGCGGCGTCGTGCGCGCGCGGCAGATGCAGTGTCGTCAGCACCGAGCCGAGCCCGCGGCTCCGCAACGCAAGCTGGAAGCTCCACACCGCCGGGTAGATCGAGGCCCACACGCCGGCATGGGCGCTCCCCTTCGTGTAGTCCTCGATGCACGGGATGACGTGCACCGGCACCTGCTCCAGCCGTTCCGCCAACCACAGCGCGCTCTCGCCGACGCGGGTCATCCGTTCCAAGCCGGAGCGGGCCCGGTCCATGTACGGCCCGAAGCCGGCCCGGTACATGTCCGCCAGCGCGGCGCGCTTGTCGGCGTCGGTGACGACGACCCAGTGCCATCCTTGGCGGTTCGAACCGGTGGGCGCCTGGATCGCGAGGCGCAAGCATTCCTCCACGATCTCGGGCGAGACGGGCCGATCAAGGTCGAGGCGCTTGCGAACGGCTCGGGTCGTCGAGAGGAGGTGGTCGACGGCGTCGAGCCCTGTTGGTTCGGGGGTCACGAGTCTTGCGGGCGCAGGTCCACCTGCAAGGTCAGGATCCCCTCCTCGAAGGTCCACGTCGCGTCGGCGACGATGGCGTAGTCCATGTAGTCGAGTTCGGCCTGCTCGATGAATCGCTGCCGCTCGGCCCCCGCCACCGGCGGCAGCGGCCGGTCCTTCACTGCGTCGGCGCGCTCCCGGTAGCGCTGGAGCATCGCGTTGACGTCGAGGTCGTCCGCCGCGTCCGCCATCGCCCCTCCTGGCGCCGTCGCAAGCTCCGGCTCTGCGGCGACGGTCGGCAAAGCCGCCGTCGCCGCGCTCACCCTATCCAAGCATCCTCGCCACCAGAACTCGATCGCGCCCCGTGAGGTCGCGACGGACGAGCACCTCCTCGAAACCTGCGGCGCTCGACACCTTGGTCGCAGCCTCCGCTTGATGCGGTGCGATCTCGCACACGAACGTGCCGGTCGCATCCAGCCACGCGGGCGCCTCGCGCGCGAGCTCCTCGATGGACTCCATGCCGGTCGTGCCGCTCACCAACGCGTCCCGCGGCTCGTGGCGCAGTTCCGCGGGAAGCTCGGCAAGCTCCGACTCGGCCACGTACGGCGGGTTCGAGACGACGAGCCGGAGACGCCCGCGCAATGTTTCCGGGAGCGCGTCGAACCAGGAGCCACGGGCGAGGCGGACGCGTGTCGACGGCAGGCCCGTACCGGCCAGGTTGGCGCGCGCGACTGCGAGGGCCTCGTCGCTCACGTCGGTACCCCACACCTCGGCGTCGGGAAGCTCGCTCGCGAGGGCGAGCGCCAGCGCTCCCGAACCGGTCCCGAGATCGGCGATCGAGTACGTGGTGGCCGCCCCCGACCACGGGTCGGAGCGCCCTCGCCGCGCGCCGAGCCGGACGGCTTCGTCGATCGCGACCTGCGCCGTGACCTCGCTCTCGGGACGCGGGACCAGCACACGCCGGTCGACGAGCAGATCCAGGCCGCGAAACAGCCAGCAACCGAGCA
>DATFPZ010000340.1:0-6412 GCA_035264545.1 Acidimicrobiia bacterium | reverse complement strand
CGAGCCTGACCGGCGAGTCCTTCCCGGTCGACAAATCGATCGAGCCGGTCGGCGCCGCGTCGCAGGTCGCCGACCGTACGTCGATGGTCTACGCCGGTACGAACGTTGCCGCCGGGTCGGGTCGCGCCGTCGTCGTCGCGACCGGGCCGTTGACCGAGGCAAACCGCAGCGCCCGACAGAACGGTGACCATCGGGTCAGCGGCGTCGACAACCGTCTGAACCGCCTGGGCCGGCTGGTCACGCCCGTCGCCCTCGCATCGGGCGGCCTCGTCGTCGCCAGCGGCCTCCTCCGGGGCCGATCGCTGCGACAGACGTTGGGCTCGGCGGTCGGCATCGCGGTCGCCGCGCTTCCGGAAGGGCTGCCGTTCGTGTCGACGGTGGGCGAGCTCGCAGCAGCCCGTCGGCTCTCCGAGCGGAACGCGCTCGTTCGCGACCCGGGGACGATCGAGGCGCTGGGCCGCGTCGACGTCGTCTGCTTCGACAAGACGGGCACGCTCACCGAGGGCCAGATCGAGCTGCAGCGGGTCACCGACGGTGTGGTCGACGAATCGGTGCGCGAGCTCTCCGGTCGCGGGCGCCGACTGCTCGGCGCCGCGTTGCGCGCGAGCCCCCTCGAGGACGAGGACGAGCCGCTCAGCCACGCCACCGATCAGGCTGTGGTGCACGGCGGCGAGCGTGCCGGGGTCGACGTGGGAGAAGGATCGCGGCATTGGCGGCCGCTCGCGGAGCTGCCCTTCGAACCCGGCCGCTCGTTTCACGCCGTCCGTGGCGACGCTGACGATCGTGCCCTCGTGTGCGTCAAGGGCGCGCCCGAGGTCGTGCTGGAGCGGTGCACGTCGTGGCGCCGCGGCGACGAGGTCGTGAACCTCCAGGACGGCGCGCGAAGCGAAGCCGAATCGGTCGTCGAGCGGGTCGCGTCCCACGGCTATCGCGTGCTCGCGGTGGCGCAGCGCGACGCCTCGAGCCGCGACGAGCTCGTCGAGGATGATGTCGCCGACCTCGAGCTCCTCGGGTTCGTGGCGCTCGCCGACAGCGTGCGAACGACCGCCGCAGACGCACTCGCAACGGCGCGTCGCGCGGGCATTCAGGTCGTCATGATCACCGGCGACCATCCGGCGACGGCGGGAGCAGTCGCCGAAGAGCTCGGCGCCGGAAACGGCCGGGTCCTCGTCGGTACGGACCTCGACGGCATGAACGATGAAGAGCTCCGCGCCGCCATCGAAGAAGGCGCGGTGTTCGCTCGCGTGACCCCCGCGCACAAGGTGCAGATCGTGGAAGCCCTGCAGCACGGCGGTCGCGTGGTCGCGATGACCGGCGACGGCGCGAACGACGCCTCGGCGATCCGCCTCGCCGATGTCGGCTTGGCGCTCGGGCGCCGCGGCACCCCCGCGGCCCGCGACGCCGCCGACGTCGTGATCACCGACGACGCGCTCGAGACGATCATCGAAGCGATCGTCGAGGGTCGCGCCGTCTGGGCATCCGTCCGGGATGCCCTGGGCGTCCTCGTGGGCGGCAACCTGGGCGAGATCGGCTTCACGGTCTTGACGAGCGCTCTCACCGGCGCGTCACCGTTGGGACCGCGCCAGATCCTCTTCGTCAACATGATGACCGACCTCTTCCCGGCAATGGCGATCGCGGCACGACCACCGGCGGATCGGTCGCCCGAGACGTTGCTGGGCGAGGGACCGGAGTCTTCGCTCGACGCAGCGCTGAACGCAGACATCGTGCTGCGCGGTGTCGCCACGGCAGCCGGCGCCACCTCCGCCTGGTTCGCGGCACGGATGACGGGCAGCGCACGGCGGGCGAGCACCGTGGGCTTGCTCGCGTTGGTGGGCACCCAACTCGGGCAGACACTGGTGACCGGGGGTCGGAGCCCGTTGCTTCTCGCCACTGTTGCCGGCTCCGGCGCGGCGTTGGCGGGGACGGTGCAGACGCCAGGGATCAGTCAGTTCTTCGGATGCACACCGGTCGGCCCCGTCGGGTGGGGCATCGCCCTCGGGGCCAGCGCCGCGGCCACCGGGGCGTCGGTGCTGCTTCGTCCCGTCGCGCAGCGCGTGTTCGTTCCGACGCCGACGGCGGTTTCGGCATGATCGGGTGAGGCACGCTCGGCTCGCACGTTGCGAGGGCGCCCGCGGCGGCCGCATGTGCACGCCATCGGAGCACGATGCGTACGTATGCTGCAGCCATGCCCTTGTACATGGATCGCCACGACGCACCCGGAATCAGCCCAGAGGAGCTCGCCGATCTGCATAACCGTGATATCGAAGTCCAAGAGCGCCACCATGTTCGTTATCACACCTATTGGTTCGACCCGGCCAACGGGTCCGTGTTCTGCCTTGCTGAGGGGCCGACGCAACAGGCCGTGGAGGCCGTACACCAGGAAGCACACGGTCAGCTCGCCTCGACAGTCCTCGAGCTCGACCCGACCGTCCCGCTGAACACGATGCTGGGCGCGCCGCCGGAGTACCCACCGGGGACGCCGTACGTCGCCCCGGCCATGCGAGCGATCCTCTTCACAGACCTCTGCGGGTCGGTCGAGCAGACGTCCCGGCTCGGAGACGAAGGGCATTTCGCGCTGCTGCGTGTTCACAACTCGATCGTTCGCGAGAAGCTCAATGCCCATGGCGGGCGCGAGGTCAAGCACACCGGTGACGGGATCATGGCAGCGTTCAACTCCGTGGCTTCGGCGGTGACCTTCGCGATCGCGGCGCAGCGCGCATTCAGTGACCACAACGAGGACGGTGCAGTTCCTCTCGATGTGAAGATCGGGGTCAGTGCGGGCGAGCCGGTCACGGACGACGCCGACGACCTGTTCGGCGCGGCGGTACAACTCGCAGCCCGTCTCTGTGACTCGTCGTCGGCAGGCGAGATCACGGCGTCGCTTGCGGTGCGAGAGCTGTGTGTCGGCAAGCAGTTCCTGTTCGAGGATCGTGGGCCGCTTCGGCTCAAGGGCCTTCCTGAGCCCACCACCGCGTATCGCGTGTCGTGGCGCGACGCGAACTAGCAGGAGCACGGACAGCGGGCGGACTCCCGCGAGGAGGCGGTTTGGTCGGAGCCCCCGACGCGGGTTAGCACGGTGTCGCTGAGACAAGCGACGAGGGGGTCGACCGGTGGACACCGTGGAGCGGCTCGAAGCGGTCGAGGAGATCAAGCAGCTCAAGGCGCGCTACTTCCGTTGCATGGATACGAAGGATTGGGACGGCTTCACGACGGTGTTCGCGCCCGATGCTCGCATGGAGGTCTCGGGCGAACTGTCGGACGACGAGTCGGAAGGCGCCGGCATCACCATCGGCAATCGCGAGATTGCAGCGTTCGTGCGGGGATCCATCGATGCCGTGACGACCGTCCACCACGGTCACACACCCGAGATCGACGTCACGTCGCCGACCAGCGCCGCCGGCATCTGGGCGATGGAGGACCACCTCTGGTGGCCCGAGGGCTCCCCTATCACGA
Source organism: Acidimicrobiia bacterium (assembly GCA_035264545.1). Taxonomy (GTDB): domain Bacteria; phylum Actinomycetota; class Acidimicrobiia; order IMCC26256; family JACDBD01; genus JALZAA01. The sequence continues at coordinate 2,959 of DATFPZ010000340.1, read as the reverse complement.
CGATGCACGGGTACGGCCACTACCACGAGACCTATGAGAAGCAGGAAGGTCAGTGGCGGATCACGTCGACGACGCTGACGCGTTTGCGCACCGATGTGCAGACGGCATAGTCGAAGACGCCGCTGGCCCCTCACGCACCCGAAGGTCGCTCAGGCTGCGCTCGGCAGCGCCTCGGGCTCGAGCGAGACCGTGAGCACGTCGCGCACGTCATCGGCCAGATGGAAGGACATGGCGTCGCGTGTCGCTTCAGGCACGTCGTCGAGGTCCGGGCCGTTGCGGGAGGGCAGGATCACCTCGGTGAGCCCCGCCCGTTGCGCCGCGAGCACCTTCTGCTTCACGCCGCCGATGGGCAGAACCCGACCCTGGAGCGTGACCTCGCCCGTCATCCCGACGTTGCTACGCACCGCCCGACCGCTCACCAGGCTCGCCAGCGCGGTCGTCATCGTGACACCGGCGGACGGACCGTCCTTCGGCACCGCGCCCGCGGGGACGTGCAGGTGGAAGCGACGGTTGAGCGCGGCGGGCGCGATGCCGAGCTCGTCGGCGTGCGCCTGCACGTATGACAACGCGATCTGCGCTGACTCCTTCATGACGTCGCCGAGCTGCCCGGTCAGGGTGAGCCCCGGCTCGCCGTCCATGACCGAGGCCTCGATGAACAGCACGTCGCCACCGCTGCCGGTGACCGCGAGGCCCGTCGCCACGCCGGGACCGTTGATCCGGTCGGCGACCTCGTTGAAGAACTTCGCACGACCGAGCGCGTCGCGCACGACCGCCTCATCGACGTCGACGGGCGCGTGCGCGTCGCCGCCGACGAGCCGCGCCGCGACCTTGCGCAGCAGCTTGCCGATCTCGCGCTCGAGGTTCCGCACGCCGGCTTCACGTGTGTAGTCGGTGACGACGAGCCGAAGCGCGTCGTCGGCCACGGTGACGTCGTCGTCGCGCAGCCCGCTGCGGTCGCGCTGACGCACGAGCAGGTGATCGCGCGCGATCGCGACCTTCTCGTCCTCCGTGTAGCCGTCGAGGCGGATCACCTCGAGCCGGTCGAGGAGCGGGCCGGGGATCGTCTCGGCGACATTGGCGGTCGCCAGGAACAGCACGTCGGACAGGTCGAGGTCGACCTCGAGGTAGTGGTCACGGAACGTGTGGTTCTGCGCCGGGTCGAGCACTTCGAGCAGCGCGCTCGAAGGGTCGCCGCGCCAGTCGGCACCGACCTTGTCGATCTCGTCGAGCAGCACGACAGGATTCATCGTGCCGGCCTCGGTGAGCGCGCGGACGACCCGCCCGGGGCGGGCCCCGACGTAGGTGCGGCGGTGGCCGCGGATCTCGGCCTCGTCATGGATGCCGCCCAACGCGACGCGGGTGAACTTCCTTCCCAGCGCGCGGGCCACCGACTCGCCCAGCGACGTCTTACCGACGCCGGGCGGGCCGACGAGCGCGAGGATCGCGCCCGCGCCGCGACGACCGTCGTTCTCCTCGAAGCCCCGCTCGGCGCGCAGCTTGCGCACCGCGAGCAGCTCGACGATGCGGTCCTTGACGTCCGAAAGGCCGGTGTGGTCCTCATCGAGGACGCGGCGGGCGTCGTTCACGTCGAGGTTGTCGTCGGAACGCTCACCCCACGGCACGTCGAGCAGCGAGTCGAGCCAGGCGCGGATCCAGCCGTGCTCCGGGCTCTGCTCACTGGTGCGCTCGAGCCGGTCGACCTCTTTGATCGCCGACTCGCGCACGGCTTCGGGGAGGCCGCCTTCGGCGACGCGACGGCGATAGTCCTCGATCACGTCGTCGTCGCCGTCCTCGCCCAGCTCCTTCTTGATCGCGCTGAGCTGCTGGCGGAGCAGGAACTCACGCTGTTGGCGCTCCATGCCGTCGGTGACCTCGGAGCGGATCTTCTCGGCGACGTCGAGCTCGGCGAGCGCGTCGCGCGCCCAGGCGACGACCTTCTCCAGCCGCTCCTCGACGTCGAGCGTCTCGAGCAGCTCGAGTTTGCGCTCGGCTTCCAGGTCAGGCCACCACCCGGCCGTGTCGGCCAGCGCCCCGGGATCGGTGACGCCCCGCAAGGCTTCGCGCAGGCGTCCGGCGCCGAGGCGCTCGGCGATCGCGCCCACGATGGCCCGGTAGTCGCGCGCCAGCTCGCGCGCGTGCTCGGTCGACTCTCCGGAGTCGTCGACCGGCTCCGCTTCGACCCACAGACCGGAGCTGGTGCCGGCCACGCCGACACCGACCACCGCACGCTGAACGCCGCGCAGCACCAGGGCACGCACGCCGTTCGGCAGCTCGCCCACGCTCTCGACCCGGGCGATCGTGCCGACCCGGGCATAGCGCCCGTCGACCCGCGGCACGAGGAGCAGCTGCCCGTCGTCACCAATGGCGTCGGCTGCCGCCTTCGCCTCGTCGGTCTCGAGTGCGAGGGTGACGACCATCTGCGGGAGCACGACACCCGTGCTCAGCGGCAGCAAGGGAAGGGTCAAGCGCTCGGCGGTCTCGTTCACGGGGGCCTCCTGGGCATCCAGGGCCTCTGATTACAGGATTACGAGTGGAAAACGCGCCCGACCGTCCTTTCATTCCCGACCCGGCCGCTCCGGAATGGGATGGCGGATCCTGAGAAGAGGAATGGGCGTCGCCGGCAAGCGGATCGGTGGCCTCGCCGTCCACTTCGCCGCTGAGGATTGATGGACCTCAGGCGCCGACTCTCGCGGCGGGTTCGAACATTCGCGCACGTTCCCGTGGCGTGGCGTGTGCCGCGAACATCTGCAGCTTGTCGAGTGCAGGAAGCAGGGCGGCGAAGAAACGGCCCTGCATCTCTCGGACCGCCGCGCCGTCGTCGTTCTGACCCAAGCCACTCAGGAGGTTGAGTCGCGAGCGATCAACCCACTCCTGTAGATCCGGCGCTTCTTGCCACCCCATCTCCGTGCTGATGCCGGCCAGGACGACGCGCAGGTAGTCGAACGGTGTGTGGGGCATG
>DATFPZ010000339.1:0-12317 GCA_035264545.1 Acidimicrobiia bacterium | reverse complement strand
GGCACGGACGGCGATCGAGAAGGGGTCCATCTCCTGGTACACGAGGCCGGCGCCGGCGAGGTCGAGCTCGTCGGGGATGGCCGTCATGTTGATCATGTTGTGCGCGACCGAATGCATGTCGAAGCGGTACCCGGGGACCGTGTCCTCGGTGCGCGCGCCGCCGCCCGGTCGGTCGCGCGCTTCGAGCACGAGCACGTCCCGGCCCGCCCGGGCGAGGTAGCAGGCGGCGACGAGGCCGTTGTGGCCGGCGCCGACGACGACGATCGGAGACGACACCGGTCTAGCGACTTGCCGTGCGGCGTTGTCGTGCCGGCCGGAGGTCGGCTCCTCTCGTGTCGCTGCTCCAACGCTGGTCGAGCGCTTCGACGTATTCGCGCTGCTGCTGGAACCCCCGTGACGCCAACGGGCGCCCGAGCACGCTGTAGGCCACGGCACCTCCTGAGATCGGAACGCCGGTATCTTCGCCGCTGGCCTCGGTGGCGCGTGGAGGCTACGGACGGAGGTCTGCCAGGAAATCGACGGAGAATCGCCAGGCAGCGTGCATCCTGGCGAGATGGGCGTTATGCTCCCGAACTGCCGATATCGGGCAAAGTGCATCCCGCCAAGGAGGGCAACGAATGAAACTGCTCGCCCGCACGTTCGCCGCCGTCGTCACGTGTGCGACCGCGGCCGTGCCCCTGGTCGCGGCGCAGGCGCCGCCCGCGGCCGCAGCACCCACCTGGGCGCCCGCGGCCACGGCGCCGATCCATCCGGGCGTCCAGACGATCACGGACGGCGCGCAGTGCACCGCCAACTTCGTCTTCTACGACGCCTCGAACACGGTGTACATCGGGCAGGCGGCACACTGCTCCGGCACCGGCGGCGCCACCGAGACGAACGGTTGCGACTCGGGTTCGCTGCCCATCGGCACCCCCGTCGAAGTGGGCGGCGCCTCGCAGCCCGGCACGATGGTCTACAACTCGTGGCTCGCGATGCAGGCCGCGGGGGAGACCAACCCGGACACCTGTGCGTTCAACGACCTGGCCTTGATCCGGTTGAATTCCGCCGACTTCGGCAAGGTCAACCCGTCGATCCCGTTCTGGGGTGGCCCGGCCGGCATCGACACGAACGGCACGGCGGCGGGCGAGAACGTGTACTCGTACGGCAACTCGAGTCTGCGCGGCGGCGTCTCACAGCTGAGCCCGAAGCAGGGCGTCAGCCTCGGTGACGAAGGCAACGGCTGGAGCCATAACGTGTACACCGCGACGCCCGGTATCCCCGGAGACTCGGGGAGCGCGTTCCTCAACTCGGCCGGCGCGGCGCTGGGTGTGCTCAGCACCGTGCAGATCGCGCCGCTCGCCGGCTCGAACGGTGTCGGCGACGTCAGTCGCGAGATCAACTACATGAGCTCGCACTCGTCGCTCGGCGTCCAGCTGGCGAACGGCACGCAGCCGTTCAACCCGAACATCGTCGCCAACCTGCTCGGCGCACTCGGGCTCTGAGCGAAGCGGGCTGAGAAGCACGTGGACGCGGCCCGGGGCTTCGGCCCCGGGCCGCGGCGCGTCACGACAGCTCGGTGACGCGGCGCTCGACGTCGGCGATTGCCGCCGGTAGGTCCTCGATCTCGCGCTCGACGGGACGGCGCCGGCGCGCGAACACGAAGACGCAGCGCGCCACTGGCGCGCCAAGCGCCCGCTGGAGGGCGAGGGCGTAGGCGGCGCCCTGCGCGCGGTACCGCTCCATGGCCACGTCGATCTCGTCGTCGGTGGGCGTCTGGTCGGTCTTGTAGTCCACGACGACGAGCCCCTCGAGCGTCTCGATCAGCAGGTCGACGAAGCCTTCGACCGTGACCCCGTCGACGATCGCCGCCACCGGGACCTCCCGCCAGTACCGGCCGCCGGTCACCGCGCCCCGCACCGTGCTCGACTGCAGCACGCTGCGGGCCAGCGCCCGGATCTCCGCCTCCCGTTGCGGGATGCCCTCGGCCAGCGCCTGGGCCCGAGCTGTGGCGTCGAGACCGTCGCCGGTGGCCAGGTCGACGGTCTGGAGGACCGCGTGCACCGCTCGCCCCACCGACGTCCCCGCACGCCCCCGCCGCCACGCCGGCCGGTCGTCGGCGGGCTCGTCCTTCTCGAGCGCCGGGTCCCCAGCGTTGGCGTCATCCACCCCCGTCATAGGTGGGTAGCTGACGCCAAAACCGTTCTTGGCGAGCGTGGTGGCGGCGACGGTCGCAGGACGCCCGGCGCGGGTGAGCAGCGCGGCGCGGGCCGCGATCCAGCGGTCGCGGTCTCCGAGCCGCTCGCTCGGCTCGCCCTCGTCGGGTGCCGGGACGGAGCGGATGGCGGCCCGCTCGTCGCCATCGAGATCGAGGTCGAGATCGAGCACCGGCGCGGGCGCGTCGGCGCCGTGCTCGTACAGCAGCGCAGCATGGCAGTCCGTGCGCGCCTTGTGGTGCAGGCTCACGAACAGATGATCGCGGGCCCGGGTCGAAGCGACGTAGAGCAGCCGCAGCCGCTCGGCAGCATCGAGATCGTCCTCGCGGTTCGACCGCTCGTGCCATCCGGCGGTCTCGAAACGCGTGCCCTGCGCGACGCGTCCGACCCGGACCTCGAAGCTGCCGTCGGGGTTCCAGAGCACCGGCGTCGCGCGGTTCGGCGGGCTGACGTTCAGCCCCGCGAGGATCACGATCGGGAACTCGAGCCCCTTGGCGCCGTGGACCGTGAGGACGCGGAGCGCGTCGTCGTCGGGCTCGGGCACGACGATCTCGACGGCCCGGGCACGCTCGTCTGCCAGTTGCTGGACCCATTCGATGAAGCCGCGCAGCCCGCGACCGGAGGCCGCGTCGTACGCGCGCGCCTGATCGAGGAAGAACCGAATGCGCCGCCAGTGATCGCGAGGCCGCCGGTGCGTGACCGCGAGCTCCAACATGCGGCGCTCACGCACGATCGCCTCGACGGTCTGGCTGACCGATTGCCACCAGCGCGCGTCGTGGAGCCGTCGGAGCGCGGCCAGGCCCATCACGACGGGGTGCTCCGGCGGCAGGTCGTCGGGCGTCGACCGCCGGTAGTCCCACCGCCCGCCGCGCTGGTAGTAGTCGACGAGCTCGTCGTCGCCACAGCCGAACGCCGGGGAACGCAGGGACGCCACGAGCGCGATCTCGTCGGTGGGATCGTCGAGCGCGGAGAGGATGGAGAGCAGGTCGCGTATCTCGGCCGTCGAGAAGACGAGCGACTGGCTCTCGATCCGGACCGGTACGTCGGCGCGCTCGAGCGCGTCCTCCAGGTCGGGCAGCGCGGTGCGCGTCGGCAGCAACAGAGCGACGTCGTCGTAGCGCGCCCGCCGGGTCTGCCCGGTGACGGCGTCGGCGATCTCCCACGTGTCGTCCTTGATCCGTCGCGACAGTGCGGCCACGGCGTCGGCTTCGACGGCGCGGACGTCCGCGACCAGCGGCACGTCGGCGGGACCGCCGAAGGTGGCGACGGGCGCCGCCGACCCCGGGAACGGTTCCCGCTCGGCGACCAGTCGCACGTGCGCGGCCTGCGCGCCCGCCTCGGCGCTGCCGAACAGGCGGGCGAACACGTGGTTCACCCAGTCCAGGACCCCGGGCACCGACCGGAAGTTCTGGGTGAGCTCTCGCCGGCCCTCGTGCAGTTCCCGCTCGACGCGGTGGTACAGCTCGAGATCGGCCCGCCGGAAACGGTAGATGGACTGCTTCGGGTCGCCGACGAAGAATGCCCGCCCCGGCGCGATGGTCACCTCCCACCACGGCCGTTCGCCGGCGTCGAGGTCGTCGGACGCGAGCAGCACGGCGATCTCGATCTGGAGCGGGTCGGTGTCCTGGAACTCGTCGATCAGCAGGACCCGGAACCGCTCCCCGAGCGCGGCGCGCACCCGGGCGTTGCGTTGCAGCACGTCCCGCGCCAGCACGAGCAGGTCGTGGAACTCGATGCGGCCGTCACGTCGGCGCTCGTCGGCGTAGCTGCGCACGAAGCCGCGCAGGCGGGCAATCAGCACGTCGAGTGTCGCCTGCTGCTGGGCGCGGACGAGCGCAGTCCGCGCCTTCTCCGCCTGCTCGAGCAGCGCGCGCACCTCGTCGACCGGGCAGCGCCAGTTCTCGTGCCGACCTGTCCTCGCCGTCAGCTTCGGCATCTGGCCGAGGAGATCGAGGCGGTCGAGGTCGTCGTCCGCGCCGCACAGGACATCGATCCATCCGGCCAGCCCGTCGATGTGCTGGAAGAGCTTGTCCTGGCGGACCCGACACTCCGCCAACCGCACCGTCGCCTCCTCGAGAGGCGCCAGGACCGGGCGCAGGTCGACCGCGGGAGCCGGCGTCGCCACCGCCGATGTGGGTCGGAGCCGTTCGTAGTGCTCGTGCAGGACCCGCGCCACCCGGCGCAGGTGGTCGAAGTCGACGCCCAGCGCGAGCGCGGGGAGCAGGACGGGCTCGAGCTCCGGGTCGGCGACGAGCGCGTCGAGGAACTGGCCCCAGCGCTCCTCGAAGCGAACCGCCGCCTCCACGTCGTCGACCACCTCGAAGCGGGGTGGGAGGCCCGCCTCGAGCGGGTGCTCGGCGAGGATCCGCTGGGCGAAGCCGTGCAGGGTCGAGAGGGCGGCGTCGTCGACGTCCTCGAGCGCAACCCGGCACCGCTCGCGCTCGTCGAGGGCCAGCACCGGATCGGTGGCGCCGCCCGCGGCCTGCTCGAGCCGGTAGCGGATGCGGTCGCGCAGCTCGCCGGCGGCGGCCTCCGTGAACGTGATCGCGGCGAGCTCCCGGATGGTGACGCGGCCGCGCGCGATCAACGAGACGACCCGATCGACCAGAGCCGTGGTCTTCCCCGTACCCGCGCCGGCCTCGACGAAGAGAGTGGCGTCGTGGAGGTCGCGGATCGCCTCGCGCGCCGGGGCGTCGACGGGTGTCACTGTTCCTCTTCCTCGTCCGGGGGAGGATCGGCGAGGTCGCGAAACCGCGCCACAACCGGGTCGCTCCGTTTGCGGGTCCAGTCATCGTCCCGCGCCGGTGCGCACACCCGGTCGAAGGGGCAGTAGCAGCAGTTCTCCCACGTCTCGCGCCCGCGCCCGTCCTGACGAGGCTTGTCGGGGAACGCGGGAAACACACCGGCGCCGATCCCGCCGACGATCGTCGAGACCTTGTCGACGAGCTGATCGTTCGTCGCGTCATCGAGCTCGATGCCGACGAGCGCGTCGGTCCCGAACTCGCGCGTCGACCAGTAGTACGAGCGAACGTCGGCCGTCGTGCCAACGGACATCGCCAGCGCGTAAACGGGGAGCTGGAGCCTGTTTCCGCGCTCGAGGCCGCGGGCGGGATCGTCGATGCGACCGGTCTTATAGTCGAAGACGACGACGCGCGATCCGCTCGGCCCCTCGTCGACCCGATCGATGCGCCCGTGAAATCGCACGGCGCGTCCGTCCGCCAGCGTCACCACGGCGGGATCGCCGGAGTCGCCGCCGAAGCCGAACGCGAGTTCGCGTGCACCGGCCCGGGGAACGACTCCGAGCGCGCGACGGATCTCCTCGTCGGTGTCGAGGAAGCCCTCGATCTCCCGCAGGATCCGCCGCCGGTCGAGCTTCCACAGCAATGGCCGCCCCGTGAGCCCTTCGCGTTCGGCCTCGTTGCAGTACCGCTCGGCGATCGCGAGCAGGTGCCCGCGCTCGGTGTCGTCCCACGGCTCGTCGGGAGAGGTGCGCGGCTCGACGGTGTCGAGGAACTCGGCGAGGACCGCGTGGACGAGGGTGCCGCGAGCGAGGGGCCCGATGCGGTCGGTGGCCTCGGGCCGCTCCACTTCGCGTACTCGCAGCACGCGTGCGAGCAGGTAGTGGAACGGGCACGTCGCCCAGTCCTCGAGGGAGGTGGGGGAGAGCGCGTCATCCTCGGCGGGCAGCAGTCCTGGAACGGGCCCGACGAGGCCGTCGAAGCGCGTGAGGGACGCGGAGCGACGAGCCCGGACCGCGGTGACCCCGGCGCGGAGCGACGGCGTGGTCTCGACCAGCGGGTGCCGGTCGAGCGGTCGCCGCCGCTCCTGCCAGTCGCGCAGGCTGCGGACGTCCCGCTCCGTCAGCGATCCCTCCTCACCCGGCGCCCGCACACCGGCCTCGAACGACGGCACGACGCGGAGCCAGCCGGCGGTCAGTCGGGTCAGCTCCTCGGCGCCCACCGCCTCGCCCAGGAGGGAGCTCGCGCTCTCGAGCAGCCAGCGGGCCGGCAGTCGCTTGCGTTGCGCGCGCGGGTCGGCGCGCGGGTACGAGAGCGACCGCACCGGCGCGGCGGCGAGCGCGGCCAGGTAGTCCCGGCGTTCCTCCGCGCGCCTGACGGCGTGGACGGGCAGCGCCTGCCCCGTGAGGCGACGAGCGCGGTCGGGGATGAGCGGATCCTCGCGTCCGAGAGGCGGGAACGTGCCCTCGGCCATCCCGACGACGTGCACGACGTCGAAGTCACCGCCGTACGCATGCCGTACACCGCCGACGAAAACGCCGGCGCCGAAGCGCCCCACGCGACCGGCCGGCGCGTCCAGCTCGGACTCGAGCGCCCGCACGAACGTCGACAGCGATGCCTCGGCGCGGATCTCGACCAGCGCCGCCAAGCCGTCGAGCGCGTCTGCGACCCGCCGCGCCGCCTCCACCTCGGACTCGGGCCAGCTCGCGCGCCGCCCCTCGCCCCCGAGGTAGCAGTCGAGCAGGTCGCGTGCCCAGGTCGCGAGACGGGGCCAGGTGCCCGGGGACGGCGGCGCGAGCCGCGCGCCGAGCTCGACGACGAACCGCGAGAGCTGCTCGACGTGCTCGAGGTCTGCTTCGTGATGGCGGCGCGCGCCCTCGCTGAGCTCGTCGTCATCCGTCGCCTCGAGACGGGCCGTCAGATGGCGGGAGAGGCGGGTCAACCGTTCGCTCCATTGACCAAGGCCGGTGACGATGCCCGCCTCACGCGACAGGGTGTCCCAGCGACTGGCCGGGACGGCGCGGCCGTCGGCCGGGTCGCGCACCGGCCCGGACGCGATCCAGTCGACGACCGCGTCGCGCGCGAAGTCGCTGTCCGGGAGCCGCAAGAGCCCGAGGAGAACCCGCCCCGCGGTCGTCTCGGCGAGGCGGCGCGTCGATGGGCCGCTCCACGGGACGTCGGCCGCGTCGAGCAGCTCGTGCGCGATGCGCGCGTAGGGCTCGTCGACGCGGAAGAGGATCGCAATCCGATGCAGCGGTGTTCCCGAGGAGGCGCGCGCCATCACGTCGCGGACGACGGCGCGCAACTCGTCCTCCGGGTCGGGGGCGCTCACGATCGTCGTTCCCCCGGGAGGCACCGGGACGGCCGCGCGTTCAGGTTCGTCCGATCGGGCGAGGCGCGCCGCCAGCTCCTCGACGGGCTCGTCTGCAACGGGATCTCCGGTCAGACCGAGCAGCGCGCGGAGCCGCCCGGTCGCGCCCAACGCGCGTACGAGCTCGCCCTCGCCCGGCGACAGGCGCGTCGGGAGGTACAGCACGACGTGCCCGATCTCCCGCAGCGCGGGCGGTTCACTCGCCAGTGCCGCGGCGGCTGCGAACGCGAGGTCCTCGTCGTCGTAGAACCCGGTCGTGCGCGAACGGAACGCGGGGTACAGGCGCGCGACCGACGTGGCCGGATCCCCGGCGCGGGTGAGCTGTTCGACGGCGTCGTCGCCGGCCCGTCGCAGTTCGAGGAACGACGCGTCGAGCGCCCGCTCGGTGGCGGGGTGGCCCGCGACCGCCGCCAGCGGAGGCCCCGCGTCGGCGAGCACGGCCCGCACGGCCTCGGCTCGGAGCGCGCGCGTGAGCGGCCGCCGCCGCTGCTGGGCCAACGCCGGCGCGCCCAGCAGCTCGGCCAGCCGGGCCAGGGCGAGGAACCGCACGTTGACGAGGCCGTCGGGCCCGGCGAGGCCCCGACGAAGGGCCAGCCCCGCGTACGTCGACGGGACGACCACCGTGACCGGCGCCAGCGGGTCCGGGCCCTTCGCCTCCCGGACCGCCTCCCGCAGCACCTCGCGCGCCGGGGGACCGTGCTCGACGAATTGCACACGAACCATCCTCCGGAGGGTACCGACGGCGTGTGACGGTCATGCGGGACGGGCTCCGTCGCCGTCGGCGCCGGTGCTGGCGTTCGGGTCCGGTGTGTCATCCTGTTGGGTTCCCATGCCCAACTCCGCTCGTGTCCTCACTCGGCTGGCGGCCATCGTCCTGGTCGGCGGCCTGACCCTCGGGATCTGCTTCGCCGCGCTCGTCCCCGGCGCCCGTCAGATCGCGCTCGCGCACCATTACACGGGCAGCGTGAAGAGCCTCGGCGAGCTGTCCGAGCCGACGCTCGTCTACGACGCCAACGGCGCCCAGATCGGCAAGCTCGGCATCCAGGACCGCGAGCCGGCCGAGCTGGACGAGGTGCCTCAGATCCTCATCAACGCGGTCATCGACACCGAGGACAAGACGTTCTGGACGAACTCCGGCATCGACGTCAGCGGCGTGTCGCGCGCGTTCGTCGAGAACATCACCAAGGGTGAGATCAGCCAGGGTGGGTCGACGATCACCCAGCAGCTCGTGAAGAACCGGATCCTCGGCAACAAGCGCGACCTGCAACGCAAGGCCAAGGAACTCATCCTCGCCTATCGCCTGAACGACAAGTACTCGAAGCGCGAGATCCTCAAGCAGTACCTGAACACCGTCTACTTCGGGCAGGGTTCCTACGGCGTGAAGGCGGCCACGCGGCGGTTCTTCCTCACCACCGACCCGGGCGCGGCCTTCCCGCGGGGCAAGGAGCTCAGCGAGCTCACCGTGGGCGAGGCTGCGTTGCTGGCCGGGCTGATCCGCAACCCCGAGGGAGACAATCCCTTCGTACACCCCGACCAGGCGGTCAGGCGGCGCGCCCAGGTGCTGAAGACGATGGTCGAACGGCATCACATCACACAGGCGCAAGCCAGCCTGGCCAACCTGGAGGGCTTGCCGACGGTGAAGCCCTCGTCGGAGCTTCGTCCCGAGAACACGTGGGCCGAGCGCGCGCAGCAGGTCCTCTTTTCCGACCCGCGGCTCGGGGCGACACCCAAGGAGCGGCGCGACAAGGTGCTCCAGGGCGGGCTGAAGATCTACACGACCAAGGACCCGGCCATGCAGCAGATGGCCGACGACGCGGTGGCGAGCGGTCTGCGTGGCGCGAAGGCCGGCTTCGGCGCCGCGCTCGTCGCCATGGATCCGAAGACCGGGTACGTGAAGGCGATGACCGACAGCCGGCCGTACGAAGAGGCCAAGTTCAACCTCGCCACCGACGGCGCCGGCCGCCAGGTCGGGTCGAGCTTCAAGGTCACGACGCTGGCGACGATCCTCCAGAACGGCTACTCGCGCAACGACCAGGTCGACGGCACAGAACCGTGCCGCGTAGCCGGGTTCGGCGGCGAGTCCTTCAATGCCGAACCAGGCGGCGGCCTCATGACCGTGGACAAGGCAGCGACCGGTTCGGTGAACTGCGCGTTCGTGCGCATGTCGACCGGCGTGGGCCTGGAGAAGGTCATCGACATGGCCCAGAAGATGGGGATGCGCCCCGATGTCGCCGGTCGTCAGGCGGTGAACGAGTGGAAGGTGCTCACATTCACGTTGGGCGTCGTCTCGATCACGCCGCTCGAGATGGCGAACATCGGCGCGACGATCGCCGGCGGCGGGATCCACCACGACCCGATCTTCGTGCAGAAGGTCGTCGGCGCCGACGGGAAGGTCGTCTTCGACGAGACCGGCCGGCCGGGTGATCGGGTCCTCGATCCCGACGTGGCCGCGTGCGAGGCGAGCATCCTCCACGGTCCACTCGGCCCCGGCGGCACCGCCGACGGCAAAGGGATCCCGAGTCGAGATGCGTTCGGGAAGACGGGCACGAACGACCGCGAGATCAGCTCCGCGTTCCTCGGGGGGACGCCCGACCTCGTGTCGTTCGTCTGGCACGGCTACCCCGAGGAGGATCGCGAGGGTGCCGGGTTCGGCTCCGGGGTCCCGAACACGATCTGGCGGAACTTCATGATCCCGGCAACCCGAGGCCTACCCGACGACGCGTTCCCCAGCCCGGGAGCCGCGTGCAGCGCGCCGGGCATGTTCCTCGACCCGGTCAAGGGGCGGACGGACCAGCCCGCACAGCCACCTCCGCCGCCCGCGCCGCCGGACACGATCCTGGTGCCGGTGCCGCAACCCGCGCCCGCGCCCGCGCCGGCGCCCGCCCCGGCCCCGACCGCGCCGGCGGTCACTCCGCCCAGCAATCCCGGTGGCGGTGGTGGCGGTGGTGGCGGCGGCGGTGGTGGTGGCGGCTTCGGCGGGTAGCCCCATGCCGGGTTCCAAACGCAGCTTTCGTTAGTCTCGGGATGGTGGGCGCGGACGCTTCAGTGATGCTCGACACGCTGCTCGAGCTCCAGACCCGCGACACCGCCATCGACCGGCTCCGCCACCGGCGCGACGCGCTTCCCGAGCGCGCCGCGCTCGAGTCGGTGCGCACCGAGTTGAGCACAGCCGGCACGCAGCTCGCCGAGATGACGACCCGGCGCGAGGAAGTGGCGCGTGAGGAGCAGCGCTTCGACGACGAGGCGCGGTCACTGGAGGACAAGGCGGCGGAAGTCGAGCGGCGCATGTACTCGGGCGAGGTGACCTCGCCACGCGAGCTCCAGGCACTCCAAGCGGACGTGGACCAGCTTCGGCGTCACCGGCGCGGTCTCGAGGACCGCGAGCTCGAGGTCATGGAGCGGCGAGAATCCTTCGACGCCGCAGTCGACGAGCTCCGTTCGCGCGTCGACGAGCTCGAGTCCGAAGCCGAGCGCCTCGGGGCGGCGTTGGCCGAGGTCGAAGGGGAGATCGACGAAGAGCTGGCCGGGGAGCGCGCCGCCCGCGACGAGATCGCCGTCACGGTCGATGCCGGTCTCCTCGACGATTACGAGCGATGCCGTACGCGCGCTCGAGGCATGGGCGCGGCGCGGCTGAACGGCAACACGTGCCAGGGATGCCACCTGTCCATCCCGTCCGTAGAAGCGGAGCGCATCCGAAAGAGCCCGGCCGGGACCGTCGCTCACTGCGACAACTGCGGCTGCATCCTGGTGCCGTGACGCCACGGCCCGAGCTCGTCATCTACTGCGACGGTGGCGCGCGCGGGAATCCGGGCCCAGCTGCGATCGGCGCCGTCGTGCTCGATCCGTCCACCGATCCTCCCATGCGGCTCGCGACCGTGAGCGAACGCATCGGGGTGGCCACGAACAACGTGGCCGAGTACCGCGCGCTGGTCGCCGCGCTCGAGGCCGCCCGGGAGTTCCCCGCCCGGCGCATCCGCGTCCGGGCCGATTCGCAACTGCTCGTCCGCCAGCTCGAAGGCCGGTACCGCGTGAAGCAGGCGCACCTGCGGCCGTACTTCGAGCAGGCGCGGGAGCTGCTCGCCGAGTACGAGGACGTCGATCTCGCCCACGTGCCCCGCGAGCAGAACACCGAGGCCGACGCGCTGGTCAACGCGGCGCTCGACCTCACCTGAGCGAATGCTGCTGTGGTACGCGGGACTCTCGGTGGTGCTCGTGTACTTCGTGTTCCAGAGCACCGGAATCGACTACCGGCTCGTCGTCGCCGGCTCCCTGCTTCCGTTCGCGGTCGATCTTCCGTTCGTCGGCCTGGCGTACGGCCACACGCTGCTGGGCAGCGTCGCGTTGCTGGTCGCCGTCATGCTGCTGACGATCGGGAGGCCGCGGCTGCTGCGCCGCCGCCTCCTGTGCCTGCCCATCGGGGCGTTCTGCGGCTTGGTGCTCTCGGCGGCGTGGGCGAACACCGACGTGTTCTGGTGGCCGTTCACGGGCGCCTCGCTTCCCGACGGCTCGTTGCTGCCCGCGCCCGGGATCGTCCTGCTGGAAGAGCTGGCGGGCCTGGCCGCGTGCGCGTGGATCGTGCACCGCTTCGACCTCGTCGACCGCGGACGCCGTGACGAGTTCCTGCGGTCGGGCCGGCTGCGCGCCCCGGCGTCGTCGTGATCGCGTTCGTGCGGCACGGCGAGACGCTGCCGAACCGGGCCGGGCTCCTCCTCGGCCGGAGCGACGCCGCGCTGACCGACCACGGCCGGGCCCAGGCGAAGCGCCTCGCCGAAGCTCTCGCCGACCTCGATGTCGCGCGCGTGCTCACCAGCCCGCTCCGTCGGGCGTGCGACACGGCTGCGCCAGTCGCAGCCGCGTGTGGCCGCTCGGTCGAGGTCGACCACCGCTTGATCGAGATCGACTACGGCGAGTGGGAGGGTCGTCCTTTCGCCGACCTCCCGACCCACGTCGTCGACCGCTGGCGCCGGGACGGCGCCTTCGTGCCGCCGGGCGGGGAGAGCCTGGAAGTTGTAGCCG
>DATFPZ010000338.1:0-2394 GCA_035264545.1 Acidimicrobiia bacterium | reverse complement strand
ACTTCGCGGCGAGCGTGAGTTCGAGGTTGACGAGCGTCTGCTGACCGACGTCGGCGGCTCTCTGGGCAGCCCCGTGCTGTCGACTCCGGGCATGATCGGGATGATGGAGTGGGCGGCGGCCAACGTCGTGAACCCGCGTCTGCCGGAGGGGCAGGCGACCGTGGGCTTTGAGGTGTGCGTTAAGCACGTCGCGGCCGCCGCCGGGGGCGCTCGGTGCACCGCGCGCGCGACGCTGCGCGAGGTGGTCGACGGCCGGAAGCTGTTGTTCGACGTGGACGTCGTCGAGGGCGACCGCGTGATCGGCGTCGGGACTCATCAGCGCCGCGTCGTCGACGTCCGCGGTTCGTAGGCCCTGCCTCAGGTCGTCGAGCAAGGGTCCTCCTCGCAGGCGACACCGGACAGATCCGTGGTTCGACTACCACCGCGGCCGAGCGAGCAGGTGCCGGCCAGAGGCACAGGCGCTCGGGCGTCGTCCGGAGCGACGTTCGCACGGTGTTCGCAGAGGCGCGCATTCACGGGGGACCGATGGCCTCGGGTGATCGATCGGCGGTCGTGCCTTCACGGCCGGTCCACGGCGTACGGGGGAAGATGAGGACGGCGTGGGATGAAGAACCGACGGCGTTCTGAGGGTGTTGTGCGGGACTGGCGGGTTCGCGAATCGACCGGTGCGTTGGCGTGAGGCCCGGCGTCACGCGACTTGCCTGTCGTGGTCGGGCCAGTAGCGCTCGCGCAGGAGGAACTTTTGCACCTTGCCGGTGGTGGTCCGGGGAAGCGCATCGACGAAGTCGACCGAGGTGGGGCACTTGTAGCGCGCGAGTCCGTCGCGGGCGTGAGCGATCAGCTCGGCGGCTGTGACCTGCGCGGCGGGCGCCGGCACGACGACGGCTTTGACGGTCTCGCCCCACTTGAGGTCGGGGACGGCGATCACGGCGACGTCGGCGACGGCGGGATGGCTGCGCAGCCGGTTCTCGACCTCGATCGAGCTGACGTTCTCGCCGCCAGTGATGATGACGTCCTTCTTGCGGTCGTGGACGCTGAGGTACCCGTCCTGGAGCTGGCCGCCGTCGCCGGTGTGCAGCCACCCGCCCGCGAGCGCCTGCGCGGTGGCGTCTGGCTGGCGCCAGTAGCCCTTCAGGACGTGGTTGGAGCGGGCGAGGATCTCTCCGTCGGGGGCGACGCGCAGGGTGACGCCGAGCGCGGGCGCGCCGGCGCGCGTCAGGCGGCGGTGGCGCTCGTCGTCGCCGGCGGCGACGTCCTCGGTGCGCGCGCGGTTGCTAACCAGCAGCGGCGAGGTCTCCGTGAGGCCGTAGATCTGGATGACCTCCCAGCCGAGCTCCTGCTCGGCCCGCGCGATGGTGCGGGTGGGCGGCGGCGCGCCGCCGGTCACGACGCGCACGCGGTTCGCTCCGGTCGATGCTCCGTGTGAGGCGGCGTTGAGCGCGATGTCCAGCACGGCGGGCGCGCCGCCCAGCAGCGTCACGCCGTGCCGTGCGATGCGGCGAAGGATCTCCGGGCCATCGACCTTGCGCAGCACGACCTGGGGCACGCCGAGCGCGGCCAGCGAGAACGGCAGGCTCCAGCCGTTGACGTGGAACATCGGCACGCTGTGCAGGTACACGTCGCGATCGGTGACGCCCAGGTGCAGGGCGATCACCGTGGCGTTGAGCCAGATGCTGCGGTGCGTGAGCTCGACGCCCTTCGGGCGCGCCGTCGTTCCGCTCGTGTAGTTGATCGTCGCGGTCGCGTTCTCATCGACATCGTTCCAGGGCCGCGGCTCGACGCCGAAGCGCAGCAGCGCGGCGTCAGACTCGCTACCCAGCGTCAGTCGGCGCGGCGCTCGCACGGCCGCCAGCGGCAGCTCGAGCTCGGGATCGACGAGCAGCAGCGACGCCTCGCTGTGGCGCACGATGTAGTCGACCTCGTCGCGCCCGAGGCGGAAGTTGATCGGCACCACGATGCGCCCCGACCCGGTCGCCCCGTAGAAGAGGTCGAGCATCCTGGCGGAGTTCTGGCTGACGACGGCGATCCGCTCGCCGGCCGCGACGCCCATCGCGTCCAGCCCCGCCGCGACCGCTCGCGCGCGTGCCTGCACCTCGGCGAAGGTGAGCTCTCCTACGCTCCCCGCCGGCTGCTCGGGTTCATCGACGACGGCGACCCGATCGGGGTAGACCGTCGCGCCGCGGGCGAGAAAGTCCTGCGTAGTGAGGGGGACGATCATGGGTCCAGGCTCCTTCGGCGGGCGGTCAGGCCGACCACACGCGGATCAACGGGATGACGAACAGCGCAGCCGCCGCGACCAGCGCGACGCCCGCGTCGTAGGGGAGACGCTCGGCGAGACAGGCGGGGTGCAGCTCCCGGCGGGCGTCGTCGGCGAGGAGGCTTGGCCCTTCGAGC
>DATFPZ010000337.1:0-6378 GCA_035264545.1 Acidimicrobiia bacterium | reverse complement strand
CACCGTCGACGACGCCAACCAGTTCGAGATGTTCCGGCGAGCGAAACTCATGTTCGACGCCGTGCCCGACGAGCTTCTCCGCTCCGCCCAGTCCCCCGGCCACCGCCTCGTCGGCACGGTCCACATGACGCACGACGACGGCATGCCCCGCTGCGCCGCCGTCCGCCCGCCGGTCATCGCGTGGACCGTCGACCGGGATTGATGCCCATTCAGCGCACCGGGACGCGGCCGACCGCGTCCCTCCGCCGGCCTGGCTCACCAAACGAGGATGCACCGTCCATGCCTACAAGCAGTGAAGGCGGGCCGGGTGGGTCGGGGTCGTCCGGCGGGACGAGGTCCCGGATACCGTTCCGTCCGACGACCTTCCATCCCTCGTAGGTCTTCAGCCTGTGGTGGTGTGAACAGAGCCGCCACAGGTTGTCGCTTTCGGTTCGGCCGTGGTCTTCGAGCGGAACGATGTGGTCGATCTCGAGGAACTGGTCGTTGGCGCAGGTGCTGACCGCGCACGTCGGATAGCGCGCCTCGAGGGCACGCCGCAGCTTGGACGGGATGGTGCGCGTGGGCCGCGACACGGCAGTGACGTCATCACCGTCGCGCGTGATGACGGCGACCGACGCGTCGTCCAGCATCGCCCGCGCGGTGGAGACGGGCGCCGGACCGACGCCCGTGATCTCGCAGCGCTCACCCGACTTCGTGTGCCCTCGGGCCAGGGCCGCGCTGTCGACCGTCACCCGGATCTCAACCGGCTTGCAGGGCCCCTCACTCGCCAGAGCGACGAGTGCGTCCGCGGCATACGCGGTGCGGGGCTCGTGTCGCCCGGCTCGGCGCGCGTCTCGGAAGATGCGGTCGATGTGCGCCTCCCAGGCCGAGCTGAACCGAGCGCCGGCATCCGGCGCCAGGCGCGCCTCCATGCGATACACGCCGTCGGGATCGGTCCAACTGTGCGCGCGGCGCGTCTCGTGCAGCCGCCGCGCCCAGGCCCGGTCGTCGGCCTCGGCGCCGGCGCGCACCTGCCGGCATCGGTCCCGTAATCCCTTGATGCTTGTCGATCGGGCAGCATCGAGGAGCTCCGCCTCGGCGTTCGGTTCCGCAGCAGCCGCCCCGGCAACTTCAGCCACCTGAACCTCTGACAACCGTCCGGACCGGAACGCGGCTTCCGTCTCCGGCAGCGCGTCGAGCGCCCGCGCCGTATCCAGAGTGCGACACGCGGCACCTACGGTTTCGCCGGTGGCCTCCGCAACCCAGTGCGCCGCGCTCCGATGCCCGCTCTCGCGCCACACCCGCGTCTCCTCGACGCGGCGCGCCAGGCGAGACTTGATCGCCGTACACAGCCGCTCGGCGCGTGCCGCATCGTTGAAGAGCTCCGCGGCTCGCCGGCCGTGGAGGGCGTCGGGAACCAGTCGCTGAGAAATCTGTTCGAGCTCGCCGAGCACCTGCGCGAACACGCTCCCCCTTTCGGGGACGGACACCGATTGGGGGAAGCGAGGGAAGTTGTGACCCACCATAGCGAACGTATGTTCGCCTGTCAACCCCGGACCGCGAGAATGTGCCCCCGGCCGTTGGCCTCGAACTCGGCGCGCAACGCATCGACGTCGGCGTCGGTCAGGCGCCGGTAGGGGCCGTCCGGCGGGTCGCGCACCCACACCGCGTCTCCCGTCTCCCACCGCGCCGAACGCAGCGGTTGCTTGTTCACCTTGTTGTTCGCGGTCAGGGGCATGTGCTCGACGACGCGCACGTACCGGGGCGCCCACTTCGTCCCGAGGTCCGGCTGGGCGGCGAGGAACTCGGCGAACGCGTCCGCATCGAACTGCACCCCGGGTCCGAGCTCCAAGGCGGCCATCACCTCGTCGCCGGTGCGCACGTCCGGAACCGGGTAGACGGCGACCATCACCACACCGGGCAGGCGCGACAGGATCCCCTCGATCAGCGCGGCGGCGAAGTTCTCGCTGTCGACGCGCAGGCGGTCGGCGCTGCGCCCGGCGAAGTAGAACCACCCGTCGGCGTCTCGGTATGCCAGATCGCCGCTCCAATACCAGCCGTCGCGCACTCGCTCGGCCGTCGCCTCGTCGTTGTTGTAGTAGCCCTCGAAACGGGCGCCGGTGTCGCGGCGCACGAGCTCGCCGATCGCCTCATCGCCGTTCATCAGACGACCGTGCTCGTCGAAGACCGCGGCCGCGCACTCCTTGCCCGTGTCCGGGTCCATGACGACGACATCCGCGCCCTCGCCCGGCCGCGGCTTCCCGAGTGCCTGCTCGGGACATCCCGGTAGCCGCACGATCGCGATCACGCCCTCGCTCGACCCGTAGTTCTCGATCAACCGGCAGCCGAAGCGGGCCTCGAAGCGCTGCCGGTCGAGCGCCGACGCCTCCGTCCCGAACCCGAGCCGCAGGCGGTTGTCGTGGTCGTCGGGAGTCTCCGGCACCGCGAGGACGTACGACAAGGCGCGACCGACGTAGTTGAAGTACGTCGCGCCGTATCGCCGCACATCGGGCAGGAACCCGGACGCCGAGAACCGGCGCCGCAGCGCGATCGTCGCGCCCGCAGTGACCGCGGTCGTGACGTTGGCCATGAGGGCGTTGCCGTGGAACAGCGGCATCGACTCGTAGAGGACGCTGTCACGGTCGACCTCGAACATCTTGATGGTCGTCAGCCCCGCGCCGGCCAGGCGACCTGAGCTGCAGACGACCGCCTTCGGCGCGCTCGTCGAGCCCGACGTGAACAACAGCAGCAGCCGGGAGTCGGGAGCCGGCAGCGTCGACGGCAACGGTGCACCCTCGTACTCGTGCAACCGCGTGTCGTACGCCTCGGTCCCGACAGTGAGCGTTGCGTCCGACGCCACTCCGAGATCGAGCCCGGACAGCATGCCGGCGCCCGACTCGTCGGTCACCACCAGCTGGCAATCGGTGTGGCGCACGTCGTGTGCAAGCTCCGCGCCGCGACGCGTCGGGTTGATGCCGACGACGGCCGCGCCAGCCAATGCGGCTCCGGCGATCCAGTACAGGTACTCGGGCACGTTCTCGAGCAGGACGCCGACGTGGAAGGGCCCTTCCCGGCGTGCCTCACGCATCAGCGCCGCCCGCCGCGCCGCTTCGCCGATGAACGCCCGGTACGAGATCGTCTCGTCCTCGAAGAGGATCGAGGTGTGATCGTCCTCGGCCCTCGCAACGAGCAAGTCCGCGAAGCTCGGCACGGCGCCCCCAGCCACAGCGTCAGCTTCCGGCGAGCTCGCGGAACGGGACGCGCTTGTCGGGGCGGGGCTCGGGCGGGAGGCCGAGCACGCGCTCGCCGATCACGTTGCGCTGCACCTGCTCGGTGCCGCCACCGATGCGGATCCCCCACTGGTTCATGAAGTGCTGCTGCCAGAAGCCCCCGTACGGCGCGTCGCCGTGCAACAGCATCGCCGGCGCGCCCTCGATTGCGAGTGCGAGGTCGCCGTTCAGCGACACGTGCTGCGACACGGCGAGCTTCAGTACCGACGCCGCGGCGCCCGCCGAGCGGCCGTCGCGTTGCGCCGCCTGCGCACGACGACCGAGGTACCTGAGGATCTCGAAGCGGATGAAGGCGTCGGCCAGCCGCTGTCGCAGCAGTGGGTCGCCGCCACGCCCCTGCTCACGCACCAACCGCGCCAGGTCGCGGAACCCGATGGCGCCGCCTCCGCCGATCAGCGCGCGCTCGGCGCCGAGCGTCGTCTGAGCGACACCCCACCCGCCGTTCACCTCGCCGACCACGTTTTCGTTCGGTACCCGCACGTCCGTCAGGAACACTTCGTTGAAGTGGGCGACGCCGTTGATCTGGCGCAGCGGCCGCACCTCGATCCCGGGCGAACGCATGTCGAGCACGAAGTACGTGATGCCCTTGTGCTTCGGCGCGTCCGGATCGGTGCGCGCCAGCAAGATGCCGAGCTCGCTGTGGTGCGCGCCCGAGCTCCATACCTTCTGCCCGTCGACGACCCACTCGTCGCCGTCGCGCACGGCGCGGGTCCGCAAGCCGGCGAGATCGGAACCGGCGCCCGGCTCGCTGAACAGCTGGCACCACACCTCGTCACCGCGCAGCAACGCCGGCAGGTACCGCTGCTTCTGCGCCTCGGTCCCGTGTGCGATCAGCGTCGGGCCGACCATCCCGATGCCGACCGCGAACGCGCCGGCGTCGACGTCGAAGCGCGCCTGCTCCTGGGCGAACGCACGCGCTTCGTCCGGTGTGCCGCCGAGCCCGCCGTACTCCTTCGGCCACGCGATCCCCGCCCAGCCCCCCTCGAACAAGGTGCGCTGCCATGCCTTGCAGCGACGCACGTGCTCGGCGTCGGCCTCCGGGCTCGGGTCGCCCAGGAACTGGAAGCGCGCGAAGTCGTCGTCGCCGCCCCGGCGTGGACGCGCGTGCGTCTCGAGGAACGACCGCGCCCGAGCCCGGAACGCGGTGGTCGGATCGTCCGGCGCGTCGCCCTCAAGCACCCGCGGGCGGCACGATCGACTTCAGCTCGACGTAGTGGCTGAGGCCCTCCACGCCGAACTCGCGCCCGATGCCCGACCCCTTGTAGCCGCCGAACGGGGCGACGAAGTCCATCGTGTACTGGTTCACGCCGTACGTCCCGGTGCGGACGCGCCGGGCGATGTCGAGGCCCTGGTCGATGTCGCCGGTCCACACCGAGCCGGCCAAGCCGTACTCGCTGTCGTTGGCGATGCGCACCGCGTCATCGGCGTCGTCGTAGGGGATCACCGCGAGCACGGGCCCGAAGATCTCCTCCTGCGCGATGCGCATCGAGTTGTCGACACCGGAGAACACCGTCGGCTTCACGTACCAGCCCTTCTCGAGGCCGGACGGACGGCCGTTGCCACCCACCGCGACCTTGGCACCCTCTTCCTGGCCCACCGCGATGTACTTCTCGACCCGCTCCTGCTGGCGCGCGGCGACGAGCGGCCCGACCTCGGTCGCCTCGTCCTGAGGGTCACCGACGGCGAGTGCGCCGACCATGCCCGCCACCGCGTCGACAACCTCGTCGTAACGGTCGCGGCTGGCCAGGATGCGCGTCTGCGCGACGCACGCCTGGCCGTTGTTCATGAGCGACGCGAACTTGAGGCC
Source organism: Acidimicrobiia bacterium (assembly GCA_035264545.1). GTDB lineage: Bacteria > Actinomycetota > Acidimicrobiia > IMCC26256 > JACDBD01 > JALZAA01. The sequence continues at coordinate 1,302 of DATFPZ010000337.1, read as the reverse complement.
CTGGATCGTGGCGGCGAGGTCGGCGTCGTCGAGGATGATCGCCGCCGACTTGCCGCCCAGCTCGAGGCTCACGCGCTTGAGCTGCTCGCCGCAGATGGCGGCGATGCGACGACCGGCGGCGGTCGAGCCGGTGAACGCGATCTTGTCGACACCCGGATGGCGCACCAGGTGCTCGCCGACCTCACGGCCGGCGGGGATCACGCTCACGACGCCCTTGGGGATGCCGGCCTCGTCGAGGATGTCCGCCATGAGGAAGGCGTCGAGCGGCGTCTCGGGCGACGGCTTGATGACGATCGTGCACCCGGCGATCAACGCCGGCGCGAGCTTCGACATCGTGACGAACTGCGGCACATTCCACGGCACGATCGCGCCCACGACACCGACCGGCTCGCGGCGCACGACCACATCGCTCCCGAGGACGCCCTGGCGGCGCTCCTCCCACGGGTACTCGCGGGCGATGTCGAGGAATGTGTTGAGCATCATCCACGGCGCCGGCGACTGCGCGAGGTTCGAGAACGAGATCGGCGAGCCCATCTCCTCCGTGATCACCGCCGCCATGTCGGGGATGTGCGCGGCGTACGCCTCGCTGAACTTCTGGACGGCGGCAATGCGCTCCTCGGGCGACAGGCGCGGCCACTCGCCGTTGTCGAAGGCGTCACGCGCGGCAGCGACGGCGCGGTCGATGTCGGCCGCGGTGCCCTCGGGAACGCGCCCCACGAGCTCTTCAGTGTGCGGGGAGATCACGTCGATGGTGCCGGTGCCGGCCGGCTCGACCCACTCGCCCCCGATGAACAGCCGCTGGTGCTCGCGCATGGACGTCCTCCTCGATCCGTGTACCACCCAGACTAGAACCGGTTCTACAACCGCGGCCACCCGCCTCTCTCTATCTCTACATGTCGCGCAGCAGCAGCCGGGCGGCCGACTCGAGCTCCTCGCCCACGGCGCCGACGTTCGTCCACCCGTTCACCCAGCCGAGCAACGCCGAGAACCACACATGCGAGAGCGCCCGGACGATCCCGGGCCTGAGCTTCGGGTCCACGTCCCGCATGGGCTCGGCGAGCACCGCCGCCATGACCGCGGTCACCTCGCGCTGACAGCCGGAGACGGCGGGATCGGGCGACGAGATCGCGGTGACCATCGCCGCGGTGAGCTGCGGCTGCCGCTCCTGCGCTCGGGTGGCGCGCCGCAGCACGTCGACGACGCGGTCGGCGGCGGTGTCGCCCTGGGTCGGACGTCGCTCGAGCTGCCGTTGCTCCTCGCGCGCGAACTCGACCTGGCTCGCGGCCAGCAGATGGTCCTTCG
>DATFPZ010000336.1:0-14665 GCA_035264545.1 Acidimicrobiia bacterium | reverse complement strand
CGAGACGTTCGACCGTGCCGGGGGTGACCACCAGGCACTCGTGGCCCGCAGCTCCTCCGTCGTCGAGGACACGGCCGCGTCGTCCATGGCCGGTCAATTCGAATCGATCGTCGGCATCTGCGGCTTCGAAGATTTCGTCGCCGCCGCCACGGTGGTGCTGGCTTCACGTGAGCGCGCCGGCGCCGCCGACGAGCCGATCGCGGTTCTGTTCCAGTCGCTGATCGAGCCCGCGTACGGAGGCGTCATGTTCGGCGTCGACCCGGTGTCCGGGCGAAGCGATCAGAGGGTCGTCACGGCAGTGCACGGTGGCCCCGAGCGTCTCGTGAGTGGCGAGGTGAACGGCTCGCGGTACGTGCTCGATCCGTCGACGGCCAAGGTGCTCGATTTCGACGCCAACGACGGCCCCGAGCTCGATCGGGCCGACCTCCGCCGGCTTCTCGCGTTGTCGGAGCGCGTCGCATCGGTATTCGGTGGCCCGCAGGACGTCGAGTGGGCGATCGCGGCCGACAAGCAGCTGTGGCTGCTGCAGTCGCGTCCGGTCACGACGGAGGTCCGAGGGGTGCCGCGCGGGCCCGTCTACGGTCCCGGCCCGGTCGCGGAGACCTTCCCGTCACCGCTCACCGAGCTCGAGGAGGACCTCTGGGTTCCACCGCTTCGCGAAGCCGTGCGCGAAGCCGTGCTACTGGCCGGGGCCGCGACGCAGGCGGAAGTCGACGCCAGCGACCTCGTGATCTGCGTCGACGGGCACGTCGCGATCGACTTGCGTCTCGCCGGTGAGATCAAGCCGAAGCGATCCATCCTGCGTGCGATCAATCCAATCCCCGCGATGCGTCGCCTCCGGGGGGCGTGGCGCGTCGGCCGGCTCCGTGCCGCGCTGCCGCGTCTTGCCGAGAACCTGATCGACCGGACCGACGCCGACCTCGAAGCGGTCCCTCCCTTGCCCGAGCTGACGAGCCGGCAGCTGATCGCTTTGCTGTACCGCAGCCGCGACATCCTGCGCGCGTTGCATGCGCACGAGATCATGATCGGCACCCTGGCGGACACCGGCGGGAACCGCATGACCGGCGCGTCGGTGGCACTCCGAGTGCTCTCGGAAGCGCGTCAGGACGGCCTGAGCGACAAGGAGATCCTCGCTCGGAGCCCGACGGTGCTCGCGCTCACCGCGCCGCGAGTCGCACCGGAGCCGGAGCTCCCCGCCGAGGCGACGGCACTGCACGTGACGACGAGCTGCCAGAGCTGCAACGACGCCGGCATCGTCCGCGAGGCGCTCCGCCTTCGCGTGCGCTGGGTGCAAGAGGTGTCGGGCCGGGCCGCGTGGGAGCTCGGCGTGCGACTCGCACTCGCCGGCGACCTCACCGAGCCGGAGCTCATCCGCCACATGAGCCTCGAGCACGTCGAATCGGTGGCCACCAAGCGAGCCGTGGTGGTGCCAAAGCTCGTGTCGGTCCACGAGCACGTGTTCGGTGAGCCGCTCCCCGCGTGGTTCCAGCTCTCCGATCTGGGGAAGCCGATTCGGGCGCAGTGCGCGAGCGAGGTCGGCGGCGGTACGGGCGCCGGCGGTGGTACGGGCAGCGGGCCTGTCACCTACGACGGCGACGACCCGCCGGCGGGCTCGATCCTCGTCACGACGACGCTGTCGCCCGGGCTCGGACCCTTGCTGCCGCGCCTCGAAGGCATCGTGGCCGAGACGGGCTCGGTGCTGTCCCACCTCGCCATCCTGGCGAGAGAGGCCGGCGTGCCCACGGTCGTCGGCTACGCGGGTGCGATGGAGGACCTCCCCGAAGGTGCAGTCGTGTTCGTCGACGGCGACGGCGGAAGAGTCACGATCCAGGGCAAGGAGCAGACGTCATGAAGGTCATCGCTTGGCTCGCCGGCATCGGCACACTCGTCGCGGGCGGCTTCTACATGATCGTGTCGCTCAACCGCTGGGAGTGGAACCGGGCGCTGTTCTTCGGGCTGATCTTCCTCATCGCCGAGGTCGCGCTGGCGACCGGACTGGTGCTCCGCCGTCTCACCCGGCTCGAGTACCGCATGCGAGTCGATCCTGACGTCATGAACGTACTCAGCGACACGCGACCGCCGTCGCCGGACCGCTTTGCGTGGCTCCGTGACACGACCCAGCAGCCGAACGTGTTCATAACCTTCCTGGTCGGGGGCGGCGTCATTCTCTCCGCCGGTGCCTGGATGGTCGATCGCATCGCGTCGAAGACGTCTTCGCCGGCGGGGGAGCAGAAGCTCGGCCGCCAGCTGAGCAGGATCAGCTATCCAACGGGCGGGCTCCTGCTCGACGACGTCACAGTTCTCGCCCAAGACGTACCGGGCGCCAACGACGATCAGATCCGCTGGCTGCTGCGCCGCGGCCGCCAGTGACCAAAGGAAGGCTGGGCAAGATCGCCCTCGGCGTCCTCGGCCTCGGGATCGGTGTCGTTGGGGTGCTCGCCCTCCGCGAAGCCACACTCTCGACGCACGAGGATGTCGACGCTCGAGAGACGCGCCTCGTCCTGTCCGGCAAGACGAAGGGCGGCGAGGAGAACCAGACGCTCTCCGAGATGGTCGAGGCGCAGGTGCTCACGTGTCGCCTCGAGGTCGAGTCCGACCTCGCCCGGCCGATCGAGCGGCTGGGGAATGGTCGCTACCGCGCGGTCCTCGTCCCCGCGCTGGATGACTCCAATCAGCGGCAATTCCGGGGTTGCCTCGAGGACTGGATCATCGACCACGTCCAACTTGATGTGAAGCAGCTCGAGCAGATCCGCTAAGAGCTCCGCGCGGATCACAGCGCACCTTCGGTGCCGTCACTCGCAGGCTACGGGCGGGCCTCGACCATTCGAGCCATTCCTTCGCGCCACGGAACGGCGCACGGTCCGGTGAGCGAGAGGCGCTTGGTGTTGTCGGAGATGACGCTGGGCTGGGTGCCCGGGAGGTCGCGGACCTCGAGCTCGACCGTCTGCCCGAGTAGCTCGGCGAACCATGCGCACCACTCCTGAACGCTCACCGGCTCGTCGCCGGCCCAGTTCACGATCGTGGCCGGCACGGAAGCGGCCGCCAGCAGCGGTCCCGCCTGCGTGCAGATGTCGTCCTCGTGGATGGGGCTGTACGCGCACGGATCGCTCCGGGTGACGACCGGTTGTCCGGCTCGCGCCAGCGCGAGATGGATGGCAGGCAGGCCGCCGTTGTCGCCATACGACGCGTTCATACGGGCGATCGTGATCGGCAGGTCGAAGGCACGCGCGCACGCGCGGGCCACGGCCTCCTGGGCGAGCTTCGACACCGAGTAGGTCGGCGCGTGCGGTGCATTGGCGTCGCCGAGCGGGTCGGTCTCCGTGTAGGCGTGGCTGGGATCCGGGTTGGGGCGATACACCGAGAACGTCGACATCACGAGCGCGGCTTTCGCCTCGCGGCAGTGCCGCAACAGGAGGCCGGTCCCTTCGCCGTTCACCCGCAGGGCGGCGTCGTAGTCGAGCCCCGTGCTCTGGTCGGCGGCGAGATGGAGCACGTACGTGAAGTCGTCAGGCAGGTCGCCGAAGTCTCCGACGGCGAGGTCGACGGATCGCGTGGTCACGCCGTAGCCGTCGATGCGCGCCCGCGCCTCCAGGTCACCGAAGCGGGCGATGCCCCAGACGTCGTTGTCCTTGGCGAGGGAGCGGGTCAACGGCTCGGCGATCTGGCCCGCCGGCCCGGTGATCAGGATCTTCTCGTCGGTCAGCGTCACAGGTTCCCCGCTCCATCGTTGACGGTGATAGTTGATCGAGTCAAGCAAACGCCGCTACGGTCGCCCGCGGCGCCGGCGGCTTTGCCGACCGGGGTCCCAAATCCGGAGCCTGCGACGGCGAGAGGGGGAGAGTGAAGACACCGATCTCCGATGAGCTCGGGATCGAGTTTCCGATCTTCGCGTTCTCGCATTGTCGTGACGTCGTCGCCGCGGTGAGCCGTGCCGGTGGCTTCGGCGTGCTGGGCGCGCTCGCGTACACGCCCGACGAGCTCGACCTCGAGCTCGACTGGATCGACGAGCACGTCGACGGCAAGCCGTACGGGACCGACATCGTCATGCCGATGACATACGTCGGGAAGGGCGGCGGGAACGAGGCCGAGCTCTCGAACCTCGAGGCGATGATCCCCCAGGAGCACTGGGACTTCGCCGACAAGGTGCTCGCCGAATACAACGTGCCGCCGCTGCCCGAGGACCTCGAGGGCCGCCCGGTGAAGGCGGCGGGCCTCGGTGTCGACGAGGAGGGCCCCGGCCAGGTCGAGGTCTCGCTCGAGCACGGCGCCAAGATGCTCGTGAACGCGCTCGGGCCGCCGCCACCCGACGTCGTCCAGACCGCGCACGACGCCGGCGTGCTCGTCGGCGCGCTCGTCGGCGCGAAGCAGCACGCCGAGCGGCAGGTCGCGCAGGGCGTCGACGTCATCGTCGCCCAGGGCACCGAGGCCGGCGGCCACTGCGGCGAGATCGCCACGATGATCCTCGTGCCCGAGGTCGTCGACGCGGTCGGCTCCGACGTCCCGGTGCTCGCCGCCGGCGGCATCGCCACCGGCCGGCAGATGGCAGCCGCCCTCGCCCTCGGCGCGCAAGGCGTGTGGACGGGCTCGATGTGGCTGACGGTCGCAGAGGCCGACACGAACCCCGCCGCGCTGGAGAACATGCTCGCTGCCACGTCCCGTGACACCGTGCGGTCACGGGTCATGACCGGCAAGCCCGCCCGGCAGCTACGCACGGCATGGACGGAGGCGTGGGAGAGCGACGACTCGCCCGGCCCGCTGCCGATGCCGCTGCAGGGGATCATCTACAACTACGCCGCCCGCCGCGTCTCGCGGGTCCAGCGCCGGGAGCTGTCGGGGTTCCCGGTCGGCCAGATCGTCGGCCGGTTGAACACGGTTCGCCCGACGAAGGACGTGATCTTCGACATGGTCGAGGAGTGGATCGAGACGACGCAGCGGCTCAACAGCCTGATCGACGAGTGACGGACAAGCAGACGGCGAAGCTCAGCTCTTTCCGGGCGCGGCCGACGTTCAACCTCGCCGATCTCCTCGAGATCGTCGTCGACACGGTGCCCGACCGCGAGGCGCTCGTAGCAGGCGCGGCGCGCCGGACGTTCGCCGAGCTCGACGAGCGCGCCAACCGCGTTGCGAACCACCTGGTCGGGCTGCGCCTCGAACCCGGCGCCAAGGTGGCGATCTACGGCTGGAACCGGGTCGAGTGGGTCGAGACGTTCTTCGGCGCGTTCAAGGCCCGGCTCGTCCCCATCAACATCAACTACCGGTACGTCGCCGACGAGCTGCGCTACGTCTTCGAAAACGCCGACGTCGAGGCGGTCGTCGTGGAGCGTTCGTTTCTGCCCCTGGTCCGTCAGATCGAGTCCGACCTCCCGCGGCTCCGCCACGTCATGGTGCTCGAGGACGGCCACGACGCCGACCGCGGCGACGCCACACCATACGAAGACGCCTTGGCTGCGGCGGGCGCCGAACGTCCGGCGGTGTCTCGATCGGGCGACGATCTCTACATCCTCTACACCGGTGGGACCACCGGCACGCCCAAGGGCGTGATGTGGCGCCACGAAGACATCTTCTTCGCCGCGTTGGGTGGTGGCGGCTTCGGACAGCCACCCATCCAGACGCCCGAGGAGATCGCGGAGCGGGTGTGGCCTAAAGACAGCCGCGTCACCTCGTTGACGCTGGCGCCGATCATGCACGGCGCCGCCCAGTGGGGCATGTGCATCATGCTCTTCGGCGGCGGCAAGGTCGTGCTGTACACCCCGCACGGCTTCGACCCGCACGAGGCGTGGTCGCTCGCCGAACGGGAGCGGGCCATGACGGTCATGGTCGTGGGCGATGCGATGGCCCGGCCGCTGGGGGAGGCTCTGGACGAGAAGTCGTATGACCTGTCGTCGGTCGTGTCGATCGGTTCGGGCGGCGCGGTGTACTCGGCCGCCGTCAAGGCGAAGCTCAAGGAGCACCTGCCGGACGTGCTCACGATCGACACCGTCGGCGCGTCGGAGCTCGGCGCCAGCGGCTCGCAACAGGATCCGGATGCCGGTCCCCGCTTCAACACCATCGAGTCCATGTCCGTGCTCGGCGAGGACCTCCGACCGGTCGAGCCCGGGAGCGGTCAGGTCGGGCTGCTCGCCCGGCGCGGTCACATCCCGCTGGGGTACTACAAGGACGAGGCGAAGACGGCGGCGACGTTCGTCACCGACGCAGACGGCGTGCGCTGGTCGGTCCCCGGCGACCATGCCCGCATCGAAGCCGACGGGACGATCACGCTCCTGGGCCGCGGCTCGGGGTGCATCAACACCGGCGGCGAGAAGGTGTACCCGGAGGAAGTGGAAGCTGCGGTCAAGAGCCATCCCGATGTGTTCGACGTGGTCGTCGTTGGCGTGCCCGACGCGCGCTTCACGGAACGGGTGGCGGGGATCGTGCAACCCCGCGCCGGTCGCGCCCCGACGCTCGAGGACGTCGCGACCCATTGCCGCACCACGATCGCCGGCTACAAGGTGCCTCGCGAGCTCAAGGTCGTCGATGCCATCCAGCGCACGCCGTCGGGCAAGGCCGACTACCGCTGGGCGAAGCAGCAGTTCGAGACCGAACGGGCGGCGGGATCGTGAGCGCGTCCGAGCTTCCACACGTCGAGATGACGCTGGAGTACCCGTACACCCGTACCACGGGCCCGGTCATCGGCCCCTTCCTCACCGGTCTGCGCGACGGTCGCGTCCTCGGCAACCGTTGCGGCGAACGCGTGCTGTGCCCGCCGCTGGAATACGACCCCGACACGAGTGAGCCGGTCGAGCCCGAGTTCGTCGAGGTCGGCCCGGGCGGGACGGTCCGGTCGTGGACGTGGGTCGCGCATCCCACGCCGAAGCACCCGTTCGACCACCCGTTCGCGTTCGCGCTGATCCAGCTCGACGGCGCCGACACCGCGATGGCGCATGCCGTCGACGCCGGATCGATGGAGGCGATGTCGACGGGCATGCGCGTCGCCGCGCAGTACCGCGACGAGCGCGACGGTGCGATCACAGACGTGTACTTCGTGCCCGAGGCCGAAGCGCGTGCCCAGGACATCACCGCCGGCGATGAGGCCGTGACGATCACCGAGCATCTCGTGTCGCTGCGGATCAGCGAGACGCTCTACCCGCACCGGGCCCGTTTCGCGCGTGGCCTGCTCGAAGGGCGCATCGTCGGCCAGCGCTCGCCGGCCAGCGGCAAGGTGTACGTCCCGAGCAACGGCTACGACAACCTCGAGCGCGCGGAGATGACCGAGGCCGATGACGTCGAAGTGGCCGACCGCGGTGCGGTGAGCTCGTTCACTGTCATCACTCCGGTGCAGTACTACGGGCAGAAGGAGACCGACCCGTACATCCGGGCGTCGATCCTGCTCGACGGCGCCGACCAACCGATCACCGGCGTCGACATCCGCGATATCCCGTTCGACCAGTTTCGGGTGGGGATGCGCGTGGGAGCCGTTTGGAAGCCGCCTGCCGACCGAGACGTCACCGATCTCGGCAACCGGTACGGCGGCGCGTGGGACGGCGTCATCGAGCGTTGGGAGCCGACGGGGGAACCCGACGTCGATCCCCGACCGCTGCAGGAGTTCGCGTTTTGACGCCGGCCCGCGAGGTCGCCGTCGTGGCGACGTCGCAGACGAGCTCGTACCGCCGGTTCGACGACTCCGAGCCCAAGCTCATCATGCGCTGCGTGAACGACGCGTTGGAGCGCACGGCGCTCGATCGCAACGATGTCCAGTTCACGATCGCCGGGAGCTGCGACTACCTCTCCGGGATGCCCTTCGCGTTCGTGATGAACATCGACGGCGTGGGGGCGTGGCCGCCGGTGTACGAGAGTCACGTCGAGATGGACGGTGCGTGGGCGCTGTTCGAGGCCTGGTTGCGCCTGCAGCTGGGTGACATCGACGTCGCGCTCGTGATCGGTTCCGGGAAGTCGTCGCCCGGGCGGCCGCGCGAGGTGTTCGCGCTCCAGACCGACCCGTACGTGATGTCTCCCCTCGGGATGGACCCCGTCTCGCTCGCCGGCATCCAGGCGCGGGCGCTGCTGGATGCGGGCAAGGCGAGCGAGCGCGACTTCGCCGAGGTGGTCGCCCGCAGCCGTCGGGACGCGCAGCAGAACCCGCACGCGCAGGTGGCGAAGGACGCGACCGTCGACCAGCTCCTGACCGAGCCGTACTTCTCCGCGCCGCTCCACATGCACGACCTCCCGCCGATCTCCGACGGTGCGGCGGCGGTGATCATCGCCGCCGGCGACCGGGCGCGGGACCTCTCCGAGAATCCGGTCTGGATCCGCGGGATGGACCACCGCATCGAGTCGCACCATCCCGGTCTGCGCGACCTGACGCGGTCGGTGTCGTCCGAGCTCGCAGCCGCGCACGTCGGGCTGGCCGACGCGCCCGTCGACGTCGCCGAGCTGATGGTCAACTACAGCCCTGAGGAGCTGATCCTGCGGGACGCGCTCGGCCTCGGCGAAGCCACGACCGTGAATCCCTCCGGGGGTCCGCTGGCCGGCCATCCGGTGATGGCGACGGGCCTGATCCGAGTCATCGAGGTGGCGGACCGGATCCAGGCAGGTTCGGCCAGCCGTGGTGTCGCGCACGCCTCGAGCGGACCGTGCTTGCAGCAGAACCTCGTCTGCGTCCTGGGCGGAGGGGAGTGATGGCTCGACCCTGCGCGGTCGTCGGCATCGGCCAGACCGACTACCGGCGTCAGCTGGACGTGACCCTCGACGGGCTCGTGCGGTGGGCGGCCCTCGAGGCGCTCGAGGACGCAGGCGTGTCGTTCGCCGATATCGACGCGATCGTGATCGGCAAGGCACCGGACGCGCTCGAAGCGGTCATGATGCCGGAGCTGTCGCTGGCCGACGCGCTCGGCGCGGTGGGGAAGCCGATCCACCGCGTGCACACCGCCGGCTCGGTGGGCGCGTCGACGGCGATCACGGGCGTGACGCTGGTCGAGTCGGGCCGGTACGAGCGCGTGCTGGTCGTCTGCTACGAGAAACAGTCCGAGGGCAACGCGACGTGGGCGCTGTCAGGCGGCCGATCCGGTGGCCAGGGTGCAGGTGGCACGTTCGCGCCCTGGATCCGCAGCTACATCGCCCGCTCCGGCGCGCCCGAGCACATCGGTTGGAAGATCGCGGTCAAGGACCGGCTCAACGCGTTGAAGAACCCGCACGCGCACCTGAGGATCGACGACATCTCGATCGAGAAGGTGAAGGAGTCCCCGATGCTGTGGGATCCCCTCCACTTCCTCGAGTCGTGTCCGTCGTCGGACGGCGCCGCGGCCGTCGTGCTCGCCAGCGAGGATGTCGCCCGTCGCAGCCCGCGCCCGCCGGCGTGGGTTGTCGCCCACGCCAAGCGCACGGAGTTCAGCTCGTTCCCGGGCCGGGACACCGTGCGACCCGTCGCGGGCGTCGACTGTGCCGAGGCGCTCTACGCCAAGGCCGGCATCACGGATCCGCTGCGCCAGATCGACTGCGCCGAGCTCTACGTCCCGTTCTCGTGGTACGAGCCCATGTGGCTCGAAGGTCACCTCATCACGCCCGAAGGCGAGGGCTGGAAGCTGACCGACGCGGGGGAGACGGAGCTCGGCGGGGACTTTCCGGTGAACCCGTCGGGCGGCGTGTTGTCGTCGAATCCGATCGGCGCGTCCGGCCTCATCCGCTGCCTCGAGGCGGCCAACCAGGTGCGGGGCACCGCGGGGGACTACCAGGTCGACGGGGCCAGGGTCGCGCTCGGTCACGCCTATGGCGGCGCGGCGCAGTACTTCGCGATGTGGATCGTGAGCTCCGAGTTGAGCCCGGCCTTCCGATGACGAGGCGTGACGATCTCCGGCGGGTGGATCAAGCCATCGCTCGCGTCGCACGCATGGCGACCGGCCGTGCAGGGGCGCGACTCCGATCGGAACGATCCGGTATCTACCTCTCCCAACCTGCGCTCACTATCCTCGCCGCGCTGCGCAGCGCGGGGGACGTGCGCTCCTCCGAGGTGGGCAGGCTCACCGGCCTCGAGGCGCCGCTCATCAGCCGCGAGGTAGCGGAGCTCGTCGAGAGCGGGCACGTCCGGCGGGAGGCGGACCCGACCGACGGACGGGCGGGCATCGTCGGGCTCACGGCGAAGGGACGGCGCGCGTCGGAGGCGTACCGGGCGGCAGCCGACGAGATCATGGCCGAGATGTTGTCGTCGTGGTCGGCCGGCGACCTGCACGACCTGGCGACGTATCTCGAGCGGGTCGTCCGGGACTTCTCCGCGCCGCCTCGACGCACGCCCGGCGGGGACTCGATGCCGGCGCGCGCCGTGTCCTGATCGCTCGATCAGAGTTCCGCGAGCTCCCGAACGCTCGTCCCGATGCCGCTTCCTCGGCGTTGTTTCGAACGCGGGCATGCCGGGAAGGGAGGGACGAGCGAAGGAGGTCCCATGTACATCGGTCTTGGAACCTTGCTGTTCATTCTCTTGATACTCCTGATCTTCTACGTCGTACGGCGCGTATGAGTCGTACGACGTCGAAGCGAATGAAGACGGGGAAGACGGGATAGTCGTCCGTTCCACCTCATCCACACCCGGTTGGTTCAACGGCGCGCGAACCGCGCAAAATGGCCGCATGGCCTTCGACCCGCGCGTTCTGCCGCCCCGGCCGGTTGCCCGCCTTGCGGACTACGAGCAGGCGGGCGGCGGCCAGGGTCTGGAAGCGGCGGCGCGCCTGGGGCCGGACGGGGTCATCGACGAGGTCGCCGCGTCCGGGTTGCGCGGACGTGGCGGTGCCGGCTTCCCGACCGGTCGGAAGTGGGCGGCGGTGTCGGGCAACGTGTCGCCCGTCGAACCGACGACGGTCGTCGTGAACGGAGCCGAGGGAGAGCCGGGGTCGTTCAAGGATCGGGCGATCATGCGCGCCGACCCGTACCGTGTGCTCGAGGGTGCGCTCATCGCCGCGTTCGCGCTCAGCGCCGACACGGTGATCGTCGCGGTCAAGGAGACCTTCACTGCCGAGACTGAGCGATTGCGCGCCGCGATCGAGGAGATCCACGCCGCCGGCTGGGCGACCGACGTCGAGCTCAGCGTGTTCGAGGGCCCACCCGAATACCTCTACGGCGAGGAGACCGGGCTGCTCGAAGCAGTGGACGGTCGAGGTCCGTTCCCACGCGTGTCGCCGCCGTACAGGCACGGCGCCGAGGAGTTCGGCGACGAGCCGGCGTCGTCGGCGGCGAAGATCGAGATGGCGGCGCCGGGTGAGCTCACCGACGCGCCGCCGACGCTGGCGAACAACGTGGAGACGCTGGCGAACGTGCCGGGCATCCTTGCCCGGGGCGCGGACTGGTTTCGATCCGTCGGCACCGACGGCTCTCCGGGGACGATCGTGTGCACGGTCACCGGGCAGACGCCGCGCCACGGCGTGGCGGAAGTCGCGATGGGCACCCCGCTGCGCGACGTCATCGACCAGATCGGCGGTGGTGCTCTTCCGGGACGTCGCCACGTCGCCGCCATGTCCGGCGTCGCCAACTCGCTGGTCCTCGCCGACGACTTCGACGTGCCGGTGAGCTACGAGGCGATGCAGGCGATCGGTACGGGTCTCGGAACCGGCGGGTTCATCGTCTTCGACGACACCACCGACTTCGTCGCCGTCGCCGCCGGCGTCTCCCGGTTCCTGGGTGTCGAGTCGTGCGGGCAGTGCGTCCCGTGCAAGCAAGACGGGTTGGAGCTCGCCGCCATCCTCGAGCGAATGTGCAAGGACACCGCGAACGAGGCCGACCTCGCCGAGCTCGACACGCGCATCGGCACGGTCGCCGACAGCGCCCGCTGCAATCTCGCACTGCAGCACCAGCTCGTGGTCGGCAACATCCGGCGGCTGTTCCCCGACGAAGCCCGTGACCACACCCACGCCGATGCCCGGCCGGTCGAGCCCGAGCTGATCGCCGCCATCGTCGACATCGAGGACGGCCGAGCAGTTCTGGACGAGCGTCAGCGCGAAAAGCAACCGGACTGGACCTACGACCCCGTCTACTCCGGCAAGTGGCCCGCCACCCGCTTCACGCAGCGCTCCACCGAGGCGTTCGAGTAGCTACGACCGCGACGGCTCCGGCTCCGGTGCGCTCGCCGGAGTGAGCGTGAACCCTTGGTAGTCGTCGGCGGCGACGGCGTCGCACGTCTCGTTGTACCGGGGGAAGCCGCCGATGTACGGCATGAACACGCGCGGCTTGCCGGGCACGTTGGCGCCCATGTACCAGGAGTTGGCCGTCGGGAACAGGGTCAGATTGGCCACGGCGTTGACGTGATCGACCCAGGCGTCCTCGGCTTCCACGGTGGCGTCGATCGAGGCGAGGTGTCGGGCGCGCAAGTAGGCGACGCAGTCGCCGACCCAGTCGACGTGCTGTTCGATCGCCACGAGCATGTTGACCAGTACCGAGGGGCTCCCCGGTCCGGTGATGGTGAAGAAGTTCGGGAAGCCCGCCGTCGCGATGCCGAGGTACGTGCGGGGCCCGGCGGCCCACTTCTCGCGGAGCGTCATGCCCCCGGCACCGGTGATGTCGGGCCGGAGGAGCGGGCCGGTCATGGCGTCGAAACCGGTGGCGAAGACGATGGCGTCGACGGCGAACTCGTCGGTCTCGGTCCGGATGCCGGTCGGCGTGATCGCGACGATCGGGGTGGAGCGCACGTCGACGAGCGAGACGTTGTCACGGTTGTACGTCGCGTAGTAGTCGGTGTCGAGGCACGGGCGCTTCGTGCCGAACGGGTGGTTGCGGGGCGACAGCCGTTCGGCCACCTCGGGGTCGTCCACCACCTCGCGGATGCGGGCCCGCACATATTCGGCGGCGGTCTCGTTGGCGTCGCGGTCGACGAGGAGGTCGTTGAACGCGGCGACCATTCCGTACAACGTGCCCGACTCCCACGCCTTCTCGAACTGTGCCGCGCGCGTGTCGTCGTCGACGCTGAGCGCCGAATCCTCGGGCATCGGCACGACCACGCCGGCGCGCGACGCGCGCATCGCCTGGCGGTGTTCCCGGGCGCGCGCCTTGCGCGCCCTGATCGCTTCCGGATCGAGCGGGGCATTCTTGGCCGGCATCGTGAAGTTCGGGGTCCGCTGGAACACGGTGACGTGCGCGGCCTGCTCGGCGATGACCGGGATGGACTGGATCCCCGACGAGCCCGTCCCGATGACGCCGACGCGCAAACCGGTGAAGTCGACACCTTCGTGGGGCCACCGGCCGGTGTGGAAGATGTCGCCGCCGAAAGTGTCGATGCCTTCGATCTCGGGCTGCTTCGCCTGCGACAGGCAGCCCGTCGCCATGATGCAGAACTGCGCCGACACCCGGTCGCCGCGGTTGGTGACGATGTTCCAGTGCTGCGTGCCCTCGTCCCACGTCGCCGCCGTCACCCGGGTCTCGAACCGGATGTCGCGGCGCAAGTCGAACCGGTCGGCCACGTGGTTGACGTACCGCAGAATCTCGGGCTGGGTCGCGTACCGCTCGGACCACGTCCACTCCTGCTCGAGCTCGTGGGAGAACGAGTAGGAGTAGTCCATCGACTCGACGTCGCAGCGCGCCCCGGGATAGCGGTTCCACCACCACGTCCCCCCGACGTCGGCGGCCGCTTCGTAGCCCTGGATGCTCAGGCCGAGCTTGCGCAGCCGGTGGTGGGCGTAGAGCCCGGCGAAGCCGGCGCCGACCACGACCGCGTCGACGTGCGTGGGAGGTTCGGTCATGCTTCGATTCTCGCGCGCATCTAGGACGTCACCCAGACCAAGACCTCTGCGCCTGCTGGTCCGGCGGTCGAAGTGCGGGAGCCGGCGCTCGTGAGGCGTGCCGCGTCACCTTCGGCGAGTGCGCCCACATCCTGGAGGTCGACGCGTCCGGCGGCGACGAACAGATGCACGTGCGCGCCATCCGGCACCGTCGTCGTCTCGCCCGGCTCGAAGCGCCCGCCCCAGAGCACGGCGTCGCGTTGGTGGATCGAGATCGCACCCTCGTGTCCTTGGCCGGAAGCGAGGGGACGGAGCCCGCCCTTGTCGAGCTCGCGGTTGATGTCGCGTTGCTCGTAGCTCGGGGCGATGCCGTTGGTGTCGGGCGGGACCCACATCTGGACGAAATGCACCTGCTCCGTGGCAGACGGGTTCATCTCGGAGTGCTCGATGCCGGTCCCGGCGCTCATACGTTGCGCGAGGCCGGGGTAGAGCTCGCCGTGATTGCCTTCGGAATCGCGGTGCTCGAGCCGGCCGGCAAGCACCCACGTCACGATCTCCATGTCACGGTGGAAGTGTGTGGGGAACCCGTTAGTGGGCGCCACGCGATCGTCGTTGCTGACGAGCAGCAGGCCATGATGCGTGTTGGCCGGGTCGTAGTGGGGGCCGAAGCTGAAGCTGTGCCAGCTGTCGAGCCATCCGATCTTTGTGTGTGCGCGAGTCTCCGCTCGGCGGATGTCCACGGTGCTCATGTGTCAGCATGAAATCAGGTACCCCCAACAGGGTCGAATCACGGACGGGCGGGAAGCCGAGAGAAAGGGACGGGGTTGGTCGACGACGACCGCGAGTTGCGTTTCGCGATCATCGGCGCCGGGATGGCGGGCATCCTGAGCGCGATCAAGCTGAAGGAAGCCGGGCTCACCGACGTCACGGTCTACGAGAAGGCAGATCGGTTCGGCGGAACGTGGCGGGAGAACACGTACCCGGGGCTCTCGTGC
>DATFPZ010000335.1:0-2951 GCA_035264545.1 Acidimicrobiia bacterium | reverse complement strand
CGCAGAGGCATGTCCTCGACGTTCCTCACCCGCCTCCGGCTCGGCCCTGCGCTCGTCGACGCCAAGGGCGTCAACCGGCTCTACGAGGGGCGGGTCAGGCGTCGCGACATCGCGTTGCTGGTGGGATCGGCCATCCTGGCGATCATTGTCGTGAGCATCGTGTCGGAGCCCATCCACGTCTTCCTGCGGGGGATCGAGCTGACCCTGCGCGACCTCTGGTTCTCGATCTCCGACACGTTCTGATCGCATGATCAACTTCCGATTCCACATCGTGTCGCTCATCGCGGTCTTTCTCGCGCTCGCAGTGGGCGTCGTGTTCGGGGCGACGGTCGTGAACAGTGCGATCGTCGACCGGCTCAACGATCGGATCGACACCGTCGAAGACAACGCGAACAAGCGGAAGGCGGAGAGTGACGAGCTGCGAAGCGAGGTCGGACAGCTCCAGGGCTACATCGACGGCACGAAGGACTTCGCGGTCTCGGGACGCCTCGACGGCATCACGCTCGCCACGATCGCGACACGGGGCGTCGACGCCGACTCCGTCAAGCAGACCGTCGAGCTCGCGCAGCGGGCCGGGGCGAGGGCGCCGGGGGTCATCTGGCTCGAGGAGAAGCTGACGCTCTCGGACGCCGACGCGCTGAAGCAGCTCGGCGAGCTGCTCGGGAGGTCGGGCCAGAGCGCCAAGACGACGCGGGACGAAGCGTGGAACGCGCTCGCGAGCCGCGTGGCGAACGGGGCGGGTGCGACCGCGAACGGGCGGGATCTCCTCAGCGCACTGGCTGATGCCGGGTACATCAGCTTCGAGCCGGTTGGCGACCAGGGTGACAACTTCTCCGCCGCGTCGTTCACGGGCGGGGACGTTCGGGCGCTCCTCGTCGACGGGCCCAACGGACAAATCGCCGGCAACGAAGTTCTCGCACCGCTCAGCAACGCGCTGGTCGGGAACCGCCTGCGCCTCGTGGTCGGGGAGGTCTTCGCCGAGAAGGACGGTGGCCCGAAGCGCGGCGCGATGCTGGCTCCCATCCGCGACAGCGACGGCCTGAAGCAGGCAGTCTCCACGGTCGACGACCTCGACCTCGTGGAAGGCCGCGTCACCTCCGTGCTTGCCCTCGCCGACCTGAACCGCAATGTGGTCGGGCAGTACGGGTACGGCACGGGCGCGACGAAGAGCGCGCCGGAATGGTCGAACCAGTAGCGGGCGCGCGGTCGGTCTCGCGATCGGCCGCGGGCATGGGGGTGGCCGCCGGGGCCTCGCGAGTGATCGGGTTCGCCCGCGTCCTGGCGATCGCCGCAATTCTCGGGACGACGTACCTGGGCAACACGTTCACGTCCTCGAACTACGTGTCGAACGTGCTGTTCGAGCTGCTGGCTGCGGGCGCGCTCTCGGCGGTGCTCGTGCCCACGCTCGTTGACTTGCTCGCTCGCTCCGACGAGCCGGAGGCGGAACGCCTCGCCGGCAGCGTGCTGGGGATTGCGCTGATCGCGCTGGGCGCGGTGACGGTCGTGGGCGTCGTTGCCGCACCGTGGCTGGCGCGCCTCCTGTCCAGCGGCGTCGACGATCCGTCGATCGCCGCGCAGCAGGAGAGTCTGGCGACGTTCCTGCTGCGGTTCTTCGTGCCGCAGGTGCTGCTCTACGCCGTCGGCACCGTTGCCATCGCCGTGCTGTACGCGAAGCGCCGGTTCGTCGTCACGGCGGTCGCGCCCATCGGCAACACCGTCCTGATCGTGGCCGGTCTCGTGGCGTTCCGTGTCATGACCGGCGGCGACACCGGGCTCGACTTGTCGCTGGCCGAGAAGCTCACCCTGGCGCTGAGCGGCACGCTGGGCGTCGCCGCCTTCGTCGCGGTTCCCAGCATCGCGTTGCATCGCACGGGGTTCCGGTTGCGGCCGCGCCTGGGGCGCGGCGATGCGGAGGTAAACCGGCTCCTCGGACTGTCGGGATGGGCGGTCCTCCAGCACGCCGAGATCGGCCTGCTCCTGGGCGCCGCGATCGTGCTCGGCAACTCGGTCGAGGGTGGCACCGTGGCCTACCAGGTTGCGTGGGTCTTCTTCCTCGCGCCCTACGGCGTCATCGCCCAGCCGATCCACACCGCGATTCACAACGAGCTGTCGCTCGACGCCGCGCGGGCGGACCTCGCCGCGTTCGCGCGCTCGCTGCGTTGGGCGCTCGACGCGATGGCGGTGCTCATCGTGCCCGTGTCGGCGGCGATGATCGCGCTCGCCCGACCGGGCATGATCGTGTTCGCGTTCGGCGAAGCCGCCGAGAACGGTGTCGACCTGCTGGCGGCCGGGCTCGCGTCCCTGGCGATCGGGCTGTACGCCTACGGGGTGTTTCTCATGCTCGCTCGCGCGTACTACGCGCTCGGCGACAGCCGGACGCCGGCCGTCGTCGCGCTCGCCACCGGGGTCGGCGGGGTCGTCGCGATGGGTATCGGCGTGTGGTTGACCGAGGGCGCGGCTCGAGTGGCGGCGCTCGGCATCGGCCACACGATCGCGTACACGGTGGGCGCCGTGGTACTGGGCGTCGGCCTGTCTCGCCGCACCGGCCATGCGATCGTGCCCCGTGCACTCCCGCGTGCCGTGGCCATGTCGGTGGTGGTCGGCGGCGCGGGATGGTGGGTCGCCTCCGTGCTCGACCCGTCGGGCCGCGTCGCCAACGCCGTGCTGTGCACCGTGATCGTGCTCGTCGGCGGGGCGCTGTATCTCCTCGGGGTGCGGGTGACCGGGGGACGGGTCGAGCGCCGTCGGATCGTCGAATTGGACGTGCCCGACCTCGAACCCGACAGCGCCGAGGCCGAGGCGTGAAGCGCGCCGCCGCGGTGGCAGGCATCGCGATGCTGGCGGCACCACTGCTGGGTGCCGCGACCTCGCATTCCGCGTCCGCCGGCACCGCCAAGCCGGAGGCGCGACGCGCCCTGGTCATCTCGCTCCCCGGCGTGACGTGGGAGGAC
>DATFPZ010000334.1:0-7661 GCA_035264545.1 Acidimicrobiia bacterium | reverse complement strand
GGCGTCGGCGGGGCGGTGGGCGGGGCGCTCGGGAGCGTGGACGAAACCGTGGTCGGCCTCGGGGTACACGACGATCTCGCAGTCGTCGCGGTCGCGCCATGCCGCGCTGAGCGCGTCGATGTCGTCGGACGGGGTCCACGGATCCTGGCCGCCGAAGATCGCCAGAATTGGGCACGCCTGCGCAGCTGTGGCCAGCGGATCACGCTGGCCGGGACCGCGCCAGTCGTCGGGCACGCGGATCATCCCGTAGAACGGTACGGCGCGCGCGAACGTTCCCGTTGCCGCCGCTTTGAGCGTGTACATGCCGCCCATGCAGTAGCCGAGGATCGACACGCGTTCGACTCCGTCGCCGGTGGTGAGGAACGCGGCCGCGGCGGCGAGGTCGCCGAGCTGCACATCGTCGTCCATGTCTTTCATGTGCGCCATGCGCACGGTCGCATCTTGCGCCTCGCGCACCTCACGCGGGAAGCGGGCGAACGGCTCGGCGCATGCGACCGCGAACCCGTGCGTGGCGAGTCGGCGGCACAGGTCGTCGAACAGGTCGCGGACCCCCAGCATGTCGGGGTGCACGACGAGACCGGCGTCCGGGGACGCAACTGGTCGGGCGTGGATGGCGTCGACAGGTGTGCCGTCGGCCGCGACGAGGACGAACCGCTCGACGCGCGCTTCGTGCGGTCCCTCGGCGAGAGCACCCATCGGCTACACGTAGCGTTCGAGGATCGACGTCTCCGCCAGGCGGGACAGGCCCTCCTTGATGGCGCGGCCGCGGGCCTCGCCGACGCCTTCCACCTCGACGAGGTCGGACACGCCGGCGCGCATGATCTTCTGGAGGTTCGAGAACCGCTCGACCACGTGGTCGGCGACGATCTCGGGGATCCTCGGGATCTTGTGCAGCAGGCGGAAGCCCCGCGGCTGGATCGGGGCATCGAGGCTCAGGTCGGCAGGGAGGTGGAGCAGCGAGGCAACTTCACGGAGGTCGAGCAGTGACTCCGTGTCGAGGTCGGCGAGCTTGACCATCACGTCGACGACGTCCCAGTCGGGCGCGTCCACGAAGTAGTCCTTGGCGACGAGCCGGCGGTCGTCCTCGACGCCGCCCATGGCCTCCTCGAGCTGGAGGAGCACGAGCCGGCCGTCGGCGCCGAGCTCGATCACGTAGCCTTCGATCTCCTCGGCGATGCGGCGCACCATCTCGGCCCGTTGGAGCACGGTGGCGACGTCGCGCACGGTGACGAGGTCCTCGACCTCGAGGGCCGACAGCGAGTTGCTGACCGCGTCGAGCCGTACCCGGTACCGCTCGAGGATCTGCACCGCCCGGTCGGCCCGGCCGAGCACGCGCGGGATCGGCTCGAGGGTGCGCTTGAGGCCGCGGCGGTGCACGGCGACCACCGACATGTCCTCGGACACGGTGATCACGGGGACGTCGATCTGGCGGCCGACCCGCTCGGCGGTGCGGTGACGGGTGCCGGTCTCGGACGTGGGGATGTTGGGATCGGGCACGAGGTGCACGTTGGCCCGGGCGACGCGGGACGTGTCGGAGGCGAGGATGATGGCGCCGTCCATCTTCGCCAGCTCCGAGAGCCGCTGGGGTGTGAACTCGGCGTCGAGGAGGAAGCCGCCCGAGCACACGTGCAGCACCTCGGGACCGTCGCCGACGACGATCATCGCGCCCATGCGTGCCTGGAGGATGCGGTCCAGACCTTCCCGCAGCGGCGTTCCCGGCGCCACGAGGCGCAGGGAATCGAGCATCGCTTCTGTCCGTGGTTGAGCGGGCACCGCAGGATCCTCCAGGTCTCGAACGGTCACCGCCCGCCCGTTCGAGAGGGCAACGATACCAACAACCGGATCGGACGGGCCTGGGACCTCGACTACCCGGGGGGACGCCCTCGGCGGCGCCGCCGGCGGCTGCGCAGCTCGCCCCGGACGAGGAGGACGAGCCCCAGCACGCCGAGCACGACCGCGCCCGCGAGCAGCACTGCCCGGGTCGTGTCGAACTGCGTCGTCGACGTCGCCAGGCTCACCTTCTTGCCCGGCTCGGGCTTCACCTCGGTCACGTCGCCGCCGGGGAACACGAATCGGATGCGCAGCCGGAAGGCGTCGTTGATCTGCTGGGCGAGGCGCTGGTCGATCAGCGCGATGTCGACGCGCTGTCCCGTGAGCTGCGCGACGACCGCCGGGTCGTCGGCGATGCCGGCGGTGAGCCGCGAGAGGTCGGCGTCACCCTTGATCTCGTACTCGGTGGACAAGAACTCCCGATTGCGCTCGAGCGCCACCCTCTGCAGCGGTCCGTTCTTACCGCTGAGCTCGGCGACGACGCCGGCGAGCTCGCCCGCGTTCTCGAAGTTCTTGCGCAACGACTCGGTCGCGCTCCCGTCCGGCGCCCGCCGCCACGGGGTCACCGCCCAGCCGGCGGCTTGGAGATCGCCCAGGCGCACCCGGTCCTCGAGCGTGCCGCCGCCGGCTTGCGCGTTCTGCACCGCGTCTGCGTCGAGCGCGATCCGGACCCGAACGCTCCCGCTGCCGTCGTCGTGCACGTCGATCGTCAGCGTCGTGTCGACCTTGCAGCCCGCGAGCAGCACGCAGGCGACGACAACGACCAGGAGGCGGCGCATCGGGCGCCGAGTCTGACATCAACCCGCGCGGCGTACGACGCGCCGCGGCGGCGTCGCTCAGCTCTCGGAGGGTCCGCTGCCGGCGAGCTCGACCGGCGGGGGCTCGACGCCCTCGATCGCGCGGAAGGTGATGTCCTCGCCGTCGGCGTCGACGACGATCGTCTCGCCGGCGTGGAACTCCTTCCACAAGATCTTCTCCGACAGCGGATCCTCGACCTGCCGCTGGATGGCACGGCGCAGCGGCCGCGCTCCCAGCTGCGGGTCGTAGCCCTTCTTGGCGAGCAACAGCTTCGCCTCGGGCGTGAGCTCCAGGCCGAGACCCTGGCCCTCGAGCTGCTCCGTCACCCGCTTGATCATGAGGTCGACGATCTCGGTGACCTCGGGCTGGCTGAGCTCGTTGAAGACGATCACCTCGTCGATGCGGTTCAGGAACTCGGGGCGGAAGCTCCGCTTGAGCTCCTCCATCACGCGTTCCTTCATCTTCTCGTAGGTGATCGCCTCGCTCGACGGGCCGAACCCGATCGCGGCCTTGCGCAGGTCGGCGGTGCCGAGGTTGGACGTCATGATGATCACGGTGTTCTTGAAGTCGACCGTGCGACCCTGCGCGTCCGTCAACCGCCCGTCCTCCAGGATCTGGAGCAGCGTGTTGAACACGTCGGAGTGGGCCTTCTCGATCTCGTCGAACAGCACGACCGAGAACGGCTTGCGCCGGACGGCCTCGGTCAGCTGGCCGCCCTCGTCGTAGCCGACGTAGCCCGGGGGCGAGCCGACGAGCCGCGACACGGTGTGCTTCTCCATGTACTCGCTCATGTCGAGCTGGATGAGCGCGCTCTCGTCGCCGAAGAGGAACTCGGCGAGCGTCTTGGCCGTCTCCGTCTTTCCGACCCCGGACGGGCCGAGGAAGATGAACGAGCCCGACGGGCGCTTCGGGTCCTTCAGGCCGGCGCGGGTCCGGCGGATCGACTGCGACACGGCCTTGATGGCGTCGTTCTGGCCGACGACCCGCTTGTGCAGCTCGTCCTCCATGCGGAGCAGCTTGGCCGTCTCCTCCTCGGTGAGCTTGTAGACGGGGATGCCCGTCCACATCGCGAGCACCTCGGCGATCGACTCCTCGGTGACCTCGTTGAAGAGGTCGACGCCCTCGGCGCGCAGCTCGGTCTCCTTGGTCGACCGTTCCTCGAGGAGCTCCTTCTCGCGGTCGCGCAGGCTCGCGGCCTGCTCGAACTGCTGGCCCTCGATGGCGCCTTCCTTGTCCTTGCGGACCTTGGCGATCTCCTCTTCGAACTCGCGGTAGTCGGCTGGGGCCCCCATGCGGCGGATGCGCAGGCGCGACCCCGCTTCGTCGATGAGGTCGATCGCCTTGTCGGGCAGGTACCGGTCGGAGATGTACCGGTCGGCGAGGTTCGCCGCCGCCACGACTGCCTGGTCGCTGATCGTCACGCGGTGGTGACCCTCGTACCGGTCGCGCAGGCCCTTGAGGATCTCGATGGTGTGGGCGACGGTGGGCTCGTCGACCTTGATGGGCTGGAACCGCCGCTCGAGCGCGGCGTCCTTCTCGAGGTGCTTGCGGTACTCGTCGAGCGTGGTCGCGCCGATGGTCTGGAGCTCGCCGCGGGCCAGCATCGGCTTGAGGATGCTGGCGGCGTCGATCGCGCCCTCGGCCGCGCCGGCGCCGACGAGCGTGTGGAGCTCGTCGATGAACAGGATGATGTCGCCGCGGGTGCGGATCTCCTTGAGCACCTTCTTGAGGCGCTCCTCGAAGTCGCCGCGGTAGCGGGAGCCGGCCACGAGCGCGCCGAGGTCGAGCGTGTAGAGCTGCTTGCCGACGAGCGTCTCGGGCACGTCGTCGTCGACGATGTCGGAGGCGAGGCCTTCGACGATGGCGGTCTTGCCGACGCCGGGCTCGCCGATCAGCACCGGGTTGTTCTTGGTGCGCCGCGACAGCACCTGCATCACCCGCTCGATCTCCTTCTGGCGACCGATGACCGGGTCGAGCTTCTTGTCGCGGGCGAGCTGGGTGAGGTTGCGACCGAACTGGTCGAGGACGAGAGAACCGCTGGGCTGCGCCTCGCCGGAGCCGGCGCCCTGGGTCGCGCCCTCCTTGCCGCCGGCGTAGCCGGACAGCAGCTGGATGACCTGCTGGCGGACGCGGGACAGGTCGGCGCCCAGCTTCACGAGCACCTGGGCGGCGACGCCTTCGCCTTCACGGATCAGCCCGAGGAGGATGTGCTCGGTGCCGATGTAGTTGTGGCCGAGTTGCAGCGCTTCGCGCAGGCTCAGCTCCAGGACCTTCTTGGCGCGGGGTGTGAACGGGATGTGGCCGGACGGCGCCGAGCCACCGTGACCGATGATCTCCTCCACCTGGGCGCGCACGGCCTCGAGCGAGATGCCGAGCGACTCGAGCGCCTTGGCCGCGACGCCCTCACCCTCGTGGATCAGACCGAGCAGGATGTGCTCGGTCCCGATGTAGTTGTGGTTGAGCAGCCGGGCCTCTTCCTGCGCCAGCACGACCACTCGTCGGGCTCGATCGGTGAAACGTTCGAACACCTGTCAACCACCTCTCGGGAGCAATTCAGCGTCCGCATCTCCCTGTACCCCATTCGGCACCGGGAATGACTTCGGACGCTGACTCCTGTGTTCAGTGTATCGGGCAGGTCCCGGAATTCCGGGCCGTATCGGACCGACCCGCCGCCTGAATCCCTGCATTTGCCTAGACGTTGATAGACAACCCCAGCTTGGAGTTTGTTCCCGCCGGACCGTAACGTCAGTCATATGGACCCGGTCCAGACGCTGGCGCTCCCGTCGCTGGCCGGCGACCTGGCCCGGGTCGAGGACTCGCTCCACGAGGCGGTCACGACTCCCGACCGCTTCCTCGCCGACGTCGCCTCGCACCTCATCGGGGCGGGCGGGAAGCGCATCCGCCCCACGCTCACCTTGTGCGCGGCGTACGCCGCTGCCGGCGGCGAGGGCCCGGCGGGACCCGACGCCGTCACCGGGGCGGTGGCGATCGAGCTCGTCCACCAGGGATCCCTGTATCACGACGACGTCATCGACGAAGCCGAGACCCGCCGGGGCGTGCCGAGCGTCAACGCGCGGTGGAGCAACATCGTGGCCATCCTCGCCGGCGACTTCCTGCTGGCGCGGGCGTCGGCACTGGCGGCGCGGCTGGGCGGGGACGTCGCCGAGATCCTGGCGAGCACGATCGCCGAGTTGTGCCGGGGCCAGGTGCTCGAGCTCCAGCACCTCTTCGACGTTGACCGCAGCGAAGAGGGCTACTGCTCGGCGATCGAGGGGAAGACGGCGTCGTTGTTCGGGACGTCGTGCCGGGTCGGGGGCATGGTGTGCGGTGTCGGCGAGCCGACGCTCGACGCGCTCACGCGGTACGGGTTCCACCTCGGCATGTGCTTCCAGATCGTCGATGACGTGCTCGACATCACCGCGACTGACGCGGTGCTCGGCAAGCCCGCCGGGCAGGACCTCGTCGAGGGCGTGTACACGTTGCCCGTGATCCACGCGATCGCGTCGAGCCCGGCGCTGCGTGAGCGGCTCGGGCACCCGCTCGACCCCGAGCAGCTCGCCGAGGTGCGGCGGCTGGCGAGCAGCGACGGCGCGATCGACGCCGCGCTCGGAAAGGCGCGTGATCACGCCGCCAAGGCCGGCGAGGCGCTCGACGGTGCCGAGGGGCTCGCACCCGACGTGTGCACGGCGCTGACACGCCTCGTCGACGGGCTGGTGACCCGGGACTCCTGAGCGTTGACGTGCGTATCGGAACGACACCCCCTGTCGCTCAGATACGCACGTCGGCCACGTCAGGCGCTGGCAGCCTCGCTGACGGCGCGGGCGTCGAGGCCGCTGACGCGGTCGAGGAAGTCGAGCACGATGTCGTTGAACCCGTTCGGTGACTCGACCATCAGCCCGTGGGCGGCGCCGCGCAGCTCGACCAGCTGCGCGTACGGGATCATCTCGGCGAGCTCCTCGGCGTCGCCGATGGGAGTGAGGGC
This sequence comes from Acidimicrobiia bacterium, assembly GCA_035264545.1. Taxonomy (GTDB): domain Bacteria; phylum Actinomycetota; class Acidimicrobiia; order IMCC26256; family JACDBD01; genus JALZAA01. The sequence continues at coordinate 1,051 of DATFPZ010000334.1, read as the reverse complement.
GTCCTGCGATCCGGTGATGACGAGCGTGGGAACGCGCACGTCGCAGAGCTCGAAGCGGAGCTCGTCCGGCGCGTCGAGGATCGCGTGCACCTGGCCGGCGAACCCGTCGGGATCGGCGTGCACGAGGATGCGAGCGAGGATGTTCAACCACATGCCGAAGCGCCGCCGCAGCCGCGGCCCCACGAGCCAGCGCAACGCCTCGTCGTTGAGGCCGGCCGAGCCGCGCTCCTCCACCGCGTCGGCCCACTCCTGGAGGACCTCGCGGCGCCAGGGATGGTGGCGGCACGACGTGCAGGCGAGGACGAGTGACCGGGTGCGCTCGGGGTGCATGACGCCGATGATCTGCGCGATCACACCGCCCATCGACGCGCCGACGATGTGCGCCGACGTGACGCCCTCGGCGTCGAGCACGGCCAACGCGTCGTTGGCCATCTGCTCGAGGGAGTAGGGCTGGGCCGCCGGGCCGGTGTGGCCGACGCCGCGGTTGTCGGGCGCGAAGCAGCGGTAGTGCCGGCCGAAGGCCATGCGCTGGAGCGCCCAGCCGCGGGAGTCGGTCCCGAGGCCCTGGATCAGGAGGACCGGCGGCCCGTCCGGGCGGCCCCATACGTCGTACGCGATCTCGACGCCGTCGCCGGAGGTGACTTGCTTCACGCTGCCTCCGCTTGCTCGCCGCGAACAAACGTTCGCGCCAGTACACGAAGAATGTACCTGACGCCAACGTCGGGAACTGGCTCTCTGTTCCGAAGGGAACTAGTCAGGATCTGCCAGCACTTTCGGCAGGGCGTCAGCGCGAGCGGCGCGCGGCCTCGAGCAGGCGGTTGACAGCCGTGCGCGTCCGCTCCACGAGCTCGGCGGCGGCGAGGGTGTCGCCCGGGACGGCGTCGGTGGAGGTCTCGACGACGGGACCGATGACGACGCGCCAGGGCCGGATGGGGAGCGGGCCCGGACCGCCGGGCAGCACGACCGCCGGCACCACCGGGTAGCCGAGGATGGCGGCGAGGAGCTCGCGCGGCGGCGCCCCGGCCCCGGAACTGAGCCACGTCGACGCCAG
>DATFPZ010000333.1:0-3181 GCA_035264545.1 Acidimicrobiia bacterium | reverse complement strand
CAAACGGTCTCGGTCGACGAGCACCTCCCGATGACGCTCGCGCGCCTGCACCGGGACATGGCCGTCGGCAGTCCGCTCGCCCTCGATCTGGACCGCGGCGACCACGAGGCGGGGCGGGTCGACCGGGTACGCGATGTGGTCCTCGGCGCCGGGTTCGCGGTCGACGAGCTGGCCATCGAAGCGCGCTCGATCAGAGTGTCGGCGCGGCGTGAGCGCACGCTTGCCGACACGGTCGGCCCCGGCATGCTCCTGTTGGTGTGCGGCTTGAACCCGAGCCTGTTCGCCGCCGACTTCGGCGTCGGGTACGCGCGGCCGGGCAACCGATTCTGGCCCGCCGCACACGCCGCCGGGCTGGTGGAGCGCGATCGCGATGCCATTGACGCGCTCGTGTGCCACGGGATCGGCATGACCGACCTGGTCAAGCGGGCCACCACGGGCGCGGGCGACCTGACGGCGACCGAGTATCGGGAGGGTGCGGCACGCGTCGAGCGCCTCGTCCGCTGGCTTCGCCCCGGCGCGGTCTGCTTCGTGGGCCTGGCGGGTTGGCGCGCCGCCGTGGACCCCCATGCCTCACCCGGCGAGCAGGCGGCTGGCTTCGGCGGCGTGCCCGCGTACGTGATGCCGTCCACCAGTGGGGCGAATGCGCACGCTCGCCTCGATGACCTCGCCGACCACCTGCGGGCGGCGGCCGCGCTCAGCCGGTGAGCTCGCCGGCGCGCTTCTCGAGGCTGGCGAGACAGTCGCTATACGACCGCTCGAAGCTGTCGACCCCTTCGCGCTCGATCGTGTCGGTGAGGTCGCCGTAGTCGATCCCCGCGCCGGCCAGCTCCTCGATCACACGCTGCGCACCCTCGACATCACGGGTGATCGTGTCGGGTTGCGGATCGCCGTGGTCGTGCAGCGCGTCGATCGAGGGCTGTGCGAGCGTGTTCACCGTGTCGCGCCCGACCAGCTCGTCGACGTAGAGCGTGTCGGAGTAGGCGGGGTTCTTGGTCGACGTCGACGCCCACAACGGTCGCTGGAGACGCGCGCCCCGCGCGGCGAGCGCTTCCCAGCGGTCGCCGGCGAAGGTCTCCCGGAACAGCCCGTACGCGAGCTTGGCGTTGGCGACGGCGACCTTGCCCCGCAAGGGGTGGTCGTCCGGCAGGCGGCGGTCGGCTTCGGTGTCGACGCGGCTGACGAAGAACGATGCCACGGACGCGACTCGCGAGATGTCGCCACCCTGCTCGGCGTGTCGTTCGAGGCCGCGGAGGTACGCCTCGATGACCTCGGCGTACCGGGCGAGCGAGAAGATCAGCGTGATGTTGATGGAGATGCCCTCGGCGAGGCACTGCTCGATGGCGGGAACGCCCGCGCGCGTCGCCGGGATCTTGACGAACACATTCGGACGCGCGGCCTGGCCCTGCAGCCAGTGGACCTGCTCGATGGTGGCGGCGGTCTCGTGGGCCCGGTCGGGCGCCACCTCCACGGACACGAACCCGTCGGTCCCGTCCAACGCGTCGTACGTGGGGCGGAGCACGTCGGCGGCGTGGCGGATGTCGTCCAGGACGAGCGCCCAGTACGTCGAGTCGATGGGAGCGCCTTCGGCAGCGAGCGCGGTGAGCTGCTCGTCGTAGCCCTCGCCGGACGCCATTGCCTTCTCGAAGATCGTCGGGTTCGACGTGACGCCGCGGATGCCGTCGTCCTCGATGAGACGGGTCAACCCGCCACCGGTGATCAGTCCGCGAGTGAGGTTGTCGTACCAGGGGCTCTGTCCGTATTCGACGAGCCGGGCGATGGGGGAGCGGGTGACAGTCATCGGGGCTTCCCTCCGGGGGAATCGAGGGCGAGCAGGGCACGGGAACGGGCGACAACGTTCTCGGTCGTGTACCCGAGCTCGGCGAGGACGACGCTGCCGGGCGCCGACGCGCCGAAACGGTCGATGGCGACGACGTCGTCGGCGTAGCGGTCCCAGCCGAGGCTGACGCCCGCCTCGACCGCCAACGTCGGAACGCCGGGCGGCAGGATCTCGTCGCGGTATTCGTCGGGCTCTTCGGCGAAGAGCTCCCACGACGGCATCGAGACGACCCGCACCGAGATGCCGTCCGCCTCCAGCTGCTCGCGCGCGTCGACGCAGAGGTGGACCTCGGAGCCGGTACCGATCAGCACGAGGTCCGCTCGGTCGCCGCTCTCGTCGACGAGCGTGTACGCGCCGCGCGGGAGGCCGTGGGGAGCCCGCTCGGCCGTGCCGTCGAGCACGGGCAGGCTCTGGCGGGTCAGGATGATCGCCGTGGCGCCGTCGCCGTCGATGTGGACGCGCCACGCGTGGGGGACCTCGTTGGCGTCGGCGGGACGGATCACGCGGAGGCGGGGGATCGCGCGCAGTGACATCAGGTGCTCGACGGGCTGGTGGGTCGGCCCGTCCTCGCCGAGGCCGACCGAGTCGTGCGACCACACGAACGCGACCTTCGCCCCCGACAACGCCCCCAGGCGGACGGCAGGTCGTTCGTAGTCGCTGAAGATCAGGAATGTCCCGCCGAACGGGAGCGCGCCGCCGGAGAGTGCCATCCCGTTCATGATCGAGCCCATGCCGTGCTCGCGAACCCCGAAGTGGATCTGGCGGCCGGTGAAGTCGTCGCGGGTGACGGGCGACTTCGCCTTCAACTCCGTCCCGGTGTTCTCGGTGAGGTCGGCGCCGCCGCCCATGAGCCCGGGTACGACGTCGAGGATCGCGTCGAGCGTCGCTGCGCTGGCCTTCCGGGTGGCGAGGCTCTCACCGGCGTCCCAGGTCGGGAGCTTCGCTTCCCATCCCTCGCGGCCGCGGGCGGCGATGACGAGGTCGTACTCCTCGCCCAATTCGGCGTCACGCCCTCGGAACGCGTGCACGCGTTCGCGCCACGCGTCGCGTGCGTCGCGGCCGCGCGTGCCGGCCTGGCGGTAGAAGTCGAGCACGTCGTCGGGAACCCAGAAGTCCTCGGCGGGCATGCCGAGGATCTCCTTGACCTTGGCGACCTCGTCGGCGCCGAGAGCGTTGCCGTGCGCGTGCGCGGTGTCGGTGTACTTCGGCGACGGGTAGCCGATGTGGCTGCGCAGGATGAGCAACGTCGGCCGGTCCTCGACCGCAATGCCGTCGCGCAGACCGCCCTCGAGCGCGTCGAGGTCCTCGGAGACCTCGCCCAGCTGCACGACGTGCCAGTGGTAG
>DATFPZ010000332.1:0-12291 GCA_035264545.1 Acidimicrobiia bacterium | reverse complement strand
GCAGAGGATGCATTCGGCCTGGTCGATGTGGAGGAACTGCTTGGGCTTGACCGCCGAGGTCAGGAAGGCGGGGTCGACTTCTTGGAGCTCGTAGTCGGTGACGAAGTCCGGCATCGGCGGGTTCGCATCGGTCTTGGCCATCGCCCTACGCCTTCGACTTCACGGGTCGGCCGAATCGCGAGGTGCGCACGACCTTCCCCTCTTCGACCGCGGGCTCCGGCTTCGGCACGAGCCGGCCCTGCCACAACACCCAGAGCCTGAGGTTGAGGAGGAAGAAGACGCCGTAGATGACGACGACGACGACGTCGCGCAGCTGCTGGTAGTTGGGCTTGATGAGGTACGTCTCGACCAGGACCTTGTCGGGCGTCCACTGCAGGTACTTGTCGGAGAACGTGATCCATTCGTGCGGGATGACCCCGTACGCCAGTGCCATGAGGAAGAACACGCCGACGGCCCCCGCCATCGCCTCGGCCCACGTGGTGGGACGGTCCTGGGGGCGCGGGTCGCGCGACACCACCATCGCCAGTGCGAGGGCCGCGAGGCCGAAGACGATCGTCCAGATCATGAGGATCTGGATGGCCGGCAACAGCCCGCCGACGACGTAACAACCGATCGTGAGCCCGATCGCCAGGGGCACGCCTTGCTTCGGGGTCAGGATCTTGCGCGGAAGCGGCGGCCGGAGCAGCGCGAACACGAACGCGAGCCCGATCGCCATGGCGAGCAACGCGAAGATCAGCCGGCCGGCCGGGTGCGCCCAGCCGAAGAACCAGCGGTCGAGGACGCTTTGAGGAATCAGGTTGGGCATGAGCCCGAGTGCCCTCCCGTCGCTCGGAGCCGCCGCTCCGAATACCCGATTGTGTTACCACGCTAGAGGAGGGATGGGCACATTGGGCAGCGGACGACGCGGGCCGCGTGCAGCAACCTTGTGAACATGTGCGCCGCGTGCGTGCGACCGGTTCGGAGGCGCTGTGACACCATTCGGGAGTGCGGCTGGCCGAGGTTGCCGGGTGACCGATGTCTGATCGCTACGACGTGCTCGTCATCGGCGGCGGGCCGTCGGGCGCGGCGGCGGCGTACTGGCTCGCCCAGCAGGGGCGGCGGGTGCTCGTCGTCGAGAAGAAGCGGTTCCCGCGCGAGAAGACGTGCGGCGACGGGCTGACGCCCCGCGCGGTGCGCGAGCTCCATTGCATGGGGCTCGCCGAGCCGCTGGCCGACTACCTGCGCTACGACGGCCTGCGGTCGATCGCGCACGGTGTCACCCTCGAGCTCACCTGGCCCGACCATCCCGAGTTCCCTCCCTATGGCTACGTGGTCCGCCGGCGCGAGCTCGACGAGATGGTCGTCGGCCAGGCGGTCAAGGCCGGCGCCACCCTCTGGCCCGCGGCCGAGGCCACCGACCCGCTCGTCGAGGGCGGTCTCGTCACCGGGGCGGTCGTCCATCGCAAGGAGAGCGGCACGCGGGAACCGGTCCGGGCTCGCTACCTCGTCGTCGCCGACGGCGCCAACTCCCGGTTCGGCCGGGCGCTCGGCGCGGCGCGCGACCGCTCCTATCCATTGGGAATGGCCGTGCGGGGTTACTTCGAGAGCCCGTTCCACGACGATCCGTGGATCGAGAGCCACCTCGACCTCCGCGACCGCGACGGCAACCACCTCCCGGGGTACGGATGGGTGTTCCCGGTCGGGGACGGCACGGTGAACGTCGGCGTCGGGCTGCTGTCGACGTTCGCAGGCTGGAAGTCGGTGAACACGAGCCGTCTCATGGACGCGTTCGTGGCCACCGCGCCGCCGCGTTGGGGCATCAGCCCCGAGAGCTCCTGCGGGCCGCCGACGGGCGGCAAGCTCCCCACCGGCGGGTCGGTGCGCCCGGCGACGGGGCCGACGTGGGTCGTCGTCGGTGACGCCGGCGCCGCGATCAACCCGTTCAACGGCGAGGGCATCGCGTACGCATACGAGACGGGACGGATCGCGGCCGACGCGCTGGACCTCGCGCTCGCGACCGGCGACGGCCTGGCCCTTCAGCGCTACCCGCAACGGCTCGAGGAGCTGTACGGCCTGTACTTCAAGGTTGCTCGCGCGTTCGTGAAGGCGATCGGGAACCCGGCCGTCATGCGCGAGCTCACTCGAGTCGGCATGCGCTCTCGCAGCCTCATGGAGTGGGTGTTGCGGATCATGGCCAACCTGCTCCGTCCCGACGAGCTCGGCCCCGCCGAGGCGGCATACAAGGCGGTCGCCGCCCTTGTCGCGGTCGCGCCCGAGCCGTAGGTCGTTCCCCGGCGCCGCGGTAGCCTGCGCGCGCCAGGCACCGGAACCCGGGAGCTTTCGCGGCGACGGCGGCTTTGCCGACCGTGCCGCATAGCCGGAGCTTGCGACGGCGACAGAGGAGGGATGTGACCGCCTACCTGCCGATCCTCATGATGATCTGCCTGGTCGTGGTCTTCATCGCGGCGTCGTTCGCGGTTTCGACCTTGCTCGGTCCCAAGCGGCCGAACGATGCCAAGCAAGCGCCATACGAGTCGGGGATCGTGCCCGAGCAGGAACCGAGCGAGCGGTTCCCGGTGAAGTTCTATCTCGTGGCGATGACGTTCATCGTCCTCGACGTCGAGATCATCTTCCTGTACCCGTTCACGACGATCTTCCGGAACTTCAACCCGGCCGCGTACGGGCTCGTGATCATGGGCGTGTTCCTGCTCACGTTGCTCGTGCCGTTCGCGTACCTGTTGTCGACGGGCGCGCTCGATTGGGGCCCGGCGCGCAAGCTCGTGGCTCGCGTCGGACCGGGCGTGTTGCGCGCGTCGGGGAAGCCCGGCGCCGGCGGGCTCGATCCCACCGCAACCCGCGAGACGGAAGCAGCCTGATGGGACTCGACCAGGTTCCGTACTCGTTCCTGACCGGTCGCCTCGAGGATCTCGTGAAGTGGGCGCGCCGCAACTCCGTGTGGCCCGCGACGTTCGGGCTCGCGTGCTGCGCGCTCGAGATGATGGCGGCGGGCGCCGCGCACTACGACCTCGCCCGCTACGGAATGGAGGTGTTCCGCGCCAGCCCGCGCCAAGCCGACCTGATGATCGTGGCCGGCCGCGTGAGCCAGAAGATGGGACCGGTGCTCCGCCAGGTCTACGACCAGATGGTCGAGCCCAAGTGGGTCATCTCGATGGGCGTGTGCGCGAGCACGGGCGGGATGTTCAACAACTACGCGCTCGTGCAGGGGGTCGACCAGATCGTGCCCGTCGACGTGTACGTCCCCGGCTGCCCGCCCGGGCCCGAGACGCTCATGCACGGCATCCTTCTGCTCCACGGCGAGATCCGCAGCGGCGAGATCATGAAGCGGCGCGCCCGCACCGCTCATGGTGGCGCCGCCATCCAGGTCGATCAGCGCGACGGCACCCGGGCCGACAGCTTGGCCACCCGGTAGGACGGCGACCCGAGGACCACGACGATGCCCGACGACGACGCTCGTGAAGACGCTCACAAGAACGGCGACACGCGCGTAGAAGAAGAGGAGAAGGAGAAGGCGCCGGTACCGGACGACGAGGTGGCGGCGGCCGTGGTCGAGCGGTTCCCGGGGACGGTGTTCCACCGTTCGCACGGCCAGTCCGTCGTGTACGTCGATCGCGCCGTCTGGGCCGAGTTGGGCGGGTTCCTGCGCGACGAGCAGCAATTCACCCAGTGCCTGGATGTGACGGCGGTCGACCACCTCGTCGATGCCGCCCGGCTCTTCGTGCCGGGCGTGAACACGGAGCGCTTCGAGGTGATCGCCAACTTCCTCTCGCACCCCCGCAACCGGCGCATCCGTGCGATCTGCGAGGTGCCGGCCGGGGACGCGTCGGTCCCGAGCCTCACCGACGCGTACCCGGGCACGAACTTCGGCGAACGTGAGGTGTACGACCTGTTCGGTATCACGTTCACCGGTCACCCCGACCTCGCCCGCATCCTCATGCCCGACGACTGGGTGGGATACCCGCTGCGCAAGGACGACGCCCCCGCGCGCGTGCCCGTCACCTTCAAGGAAGATCCGAGGCCGCGATGAGCGACACACGCGACGGCACCCGCGACGACCCCGGTGCGCGCCCGCCCGACGAGCACGACGAGGAGTTCGTCCCCGCCGACCCTCGTCTGACCCGGCAGACCGACGAGGGCGCCCAGGAGCTCCAGCCGGAGCGCGAGCTCGTGGTCACCGGCGGCCCCTGGCCCGAGGTCGAGGGCGAGGGCGACACGATGATCATCAACATGGGCCCGCAGCACCCGTCGACCCACGGCGTGTTGCGCGTGATGCTCGAGCTCGACGCCGAGACGGTCATCCGGGCCAAGCCCGTGATCGGGTACCTGCACACCGGTATGGAGAAGACGGGCGAGGAGCTCACGTACGTGCAGGGCGCGACCAATGTCACCCGGATGGACTACGCGTCGCCGCTGTCGAACGAGCTCGTGTTCTCGATGGCCGTGGAGCGGCTCCTCGACATCGAGGTCCCGCCCCGAGCCACGTGGATCCGCATGTACCTGAACGAGCTGAACCGCATGGCATCGCACCTGTTGTTCCAGGCAACGAACGGCTTGGACATGGGCGCGTTGTCGATGATCGTCTACGGCTGGCGCGAGCGCGAGGAGACGCTACGGCTGCTCGAGAAGATCACCGGGCTCCGGATGAACAACAACTACATCCGTCCCGGCGGTGTCGCCGCCGAGCTGCCCGACGGCTGGCAGGAGGACACCCTCGCTTTGTGCGAGACCGTCGAGAAGGGCGTGTCCGAGTACGACGAGTTGCTGACCGGGAATCCCATCTGGCAGGAGCGCCTCGTCGGCGTCGGCGTGGTCACCACCGAGCAGGCGCTTGCGCTCAGCGTAACGGGCCCGATCCTCCGCTCGACGGGCTTCCCGTGGGACCTGCGAAAGTCCCAGCCGTACCTCGCGTACGACGAGGTCGACTTCGATGTCATCTACACGCAGAACGGCGACTGTTACGACCGGTACCGCATCCGGCTCCACGAGATCCTCGAGTCGGCGAAGATCGTGCGCCAGTGCGTCGAAAAGATGCCGCCGGGGGACTACCGGGTGCAGGACCGTAAGGTCACACCCCCGCCGCGCGCCCGCATCGACGAGTCGATGGAGGCCCTGATCCACCACTTCAAGCTCTTCACCGAAGGGTTCAAGGTGCCGCCCGGTGAGACGTACGTCAGCGTCGAGTCGCCGCGCGGCGAGGTCGGCTGCTATCTCGTCGCCGACGGCACGGGGAAGCCGTGCCGGCTGCACATTCGGGGGCCGTCCTTCTACAACCTCCAGTCGATGACCCCGATGATGGAGGACCGCCTGATCGCCGACGCGGTGGCCGTGATCTCGAGCGTCGACCCGATCATGGGCGAGGTCGACCGATAATGCCCTTCACCCCGGAGAACCGGGCTCGCGCCGACGAGATCGTCGCCCGCTACCCGGTGGCGAAGTCGGCCATCCTCCCGCTGCTGCACCTCGCCCAGGACCAGGACGGCTGGGTGAGTCCCGCCGCCATGGAGGACATCGGCCGCATCCTCGACCTGACCTCGGCCCAGGTGCTCGGCGTGTGCTCCTTCTACACGATGTTCAAGCGCGAGCCCGTCGGGCAGCTCGTCGTGTCGGTGTGCACCAACGTCAGCTGTCTCGTGAACGGCGGCCCGGAGCTGCTGCGCGCGCTCGAGGACCGGCACCTCGACGACGACGACGTGTTCGTCGAGGAGGTCGAGTGTCTCGCCGCCTGCGACCTCGCTCCCGTCATGCAGGTGAACTACGACTACCACGGCCCCGTCGGCGCCGACGCAGCCGCGACGATCATCGACGAGTACAAGTCGCGCGTCCGAACGCCGCGCACGATCTCCGGAACACGCGTCGACGCGGGAGCCGCGCGCTGATGCCCGAGACCCGCATCGTCACCAAACGGCTGCACGATCACGCGGGCGACTCGTGGACGATCGACCGGTACCTCGCGACCGGCGGCTACGACGTGCTGCGCAAGGCGCTGGCGATGACGCCCGAGGCGATCCAGGACGAGCAGGTGAAGGCGTCGGGCCTGCGCGGCAGGGGCGGCGCCGGGTTCGGCACGGGGCAGAAGTGGTCGTTCCTCCCCAAGGGCGTGTACCCGCGCTACCTCGCCGTCAATGCCGACGAGGGCGAGCCGTCGACGTTCAAGGACCACATGCTCTTGGAGCGCGACCCGCACCAGCTGATCGAGGGCATCGTGATCTCCGCGTTCGCGGTCGAGTGCCACCTCGCCTTCGTCTACGTCCGCGGCGAGTTCGCGCTGGGGTACGAGCGGGTCGCCCGCGCCGTCGCCGATGCATACGAGCGCGGCTTCCTCGGCCGGAACATCCTCGGTTCGGGCTTCGATCTGGATGTGATCCTGCACCGTGGCGCGGGGTCCTACGTCGCCGGCGACGAGACCGGCCTGCTGTCCAGCCTCGAGGGCGAGCGCGCCATGCCGCGCATCAAGCCGCCGTTCCCGGCCGTGCAAGGGCTGTTCGCGAAGCCGACGGTCGTGAACAACGTCGAGACTCTCTCCACGGTCCCGCACATCATCGACCGCGGCGGTGACTGGTACGCGGGGCTCGGGGTCGGCCGGTCGACGGGTACCCGGATCTTCTCCGTGTCCGGTCACGTCGAACGGCCAGGCAACTACGAGGTCGAGCTGGGCACGACGTTCCGCGAGCTCATCGAGGGGCTCGCCGGCGGTGTACCCGGCGGGCGCAAGGTGAAGTTCTTCATCCCGGGCGGCGCGTCGTCGCCGTGGCTGATGCCCGCGCACCTCGACGAGCCCACCGACATGGATCACGTGCAGAACGAGCTCAAGTCCATGCTCGGGTCGGGAGCGATCATGGTGTTCGACGAGACCACCGATCCGCTGTTCGTCGCGTGGCGGCTGGCGAAGTTCTTCGCCCACGAGTCGTGCGGGAAGTGCACGCCGTGCCGCGAGGGGTCGGGCTGGATCGAGCGGATCCTGTACCGCATGTCGCACGGCCTCGGGCGACCCGACGACCTCGATCTGATGCTCGACTTCGGCGACAACGTCGTGCCCGGCCTGAACGCCCCGTTCGCGCAGACGACGATCTGCGCGCTCGGGCCCAGCATCATGTCGCACGTCGTGAGCCTTGATCGCTACTTCCGCGACGAGATCGACGAGCGGATGGGCGCGGACACCCGGACCCGGATCCCGGTCGCGGCGCCGGGCGGAGGTGGGCGATGAGCGACCAGCCGATGAGCCAGTGGCCGTCGGAGTGGGAGTACGTGCTGCCCGTCCGTCCCGGCCCCGACCAGGTCACGATCACCGTGGACGGCCGCGAGGTCCAGGTCCCGAACGGCGAGCTGCTGATCAAATCGGCCCAGGAGCACGGCACCTACATCCCGCGCTTCTGCTGGCACGACCGCATGAAGCCGGTCGGCATGTGCCGCATGTGCCTGGTCGAGGTCGAGGGCCTGCGCGGGCTGCAGATCGCGTGCGCGACCCCGGTGTACGACGGCATGGTCGTCCATACCCAGAAGGACAGCGTGCGCAAGGCCCAGGACGGCGTGCTCGAGTTCCTCCTCATCAACCATCCGCTCGACTGCCCGGTCTGCGACCGCGGCGGCGAGTGCCCGCTCCAGGACCAGACCCTGGCGTTCGGGCCGGGCGAGTCGCGCTACATCGAGGAGAAGCGCCATTTCGAGAAGCCCATCCCGATCAGCGACCTCGTGCTGCTCGACCGCGAGCGCTGCATCCAGTGCGGGCGGTGCACGCGCTTCGCCGCCGAGATCGCCGGCGACCCGCTGATCGACTTCGGGGGCCGCGGCGACCTCACCGAGGTCATCACGTATCCCGACGACCCGTTCACGTCGTACTTCTCGGGGAACACCGTGCAGATCTGCCCGGTCGGGGCGCTCACGGCGAAGCCGTACCGATTCGCCGCCCGGCCGTGGGACCTCACGACCTCGGAGACGTCGTGCGTGACGTGCGCGGTGCATTGCCGCGCCGCGGTCCAGTCGTCGTCCAACCGCCTCGTCCGCCTGCTCGGCGTCGACTCGGACCCGGTGAACGAAGGCTGGCTGTGCGACAAGGGCCGGTACGGATACGAGTGGGTGCACGCCGACGACCGCGTGCGCGTGCCGATGGTGCGCGAGCGGGGCGACCTCGTCGAGACGTCGTGGCCCGAGGCTCTCGACGCCGCCGCCGCCGGCCTCCGCAAGGTCCTCGACGTGCACGGCCCCGAGGGCGTCGCGGTCCTCGGCGGCGGACGCGGCACGAACGAGGATGCCTACGTCTGGTCCCGGTTCGCGAAGGGCGTCCTCGGCACCGACCACGTCGACGCCCAGCTCGGTGACGGGCTGCCGGCCGACGTGATTCTCGGCCTCCCGCGGGCGACGATCGCCGATTGCGACCGCGCCGCCGCGATCATGCTCCTCGCGCCCGACCTGAAGGAGGAGCTGCCGGTGCTCTTCCTGCGGGTCCGGAAGGCGGCCGAGGACCTCGGTGTGCCGCTGATCGATGTCGCGCCGTGCGACAACGGCCTGACACGAGACGCGGACGCAGTCGTCCGCTACGTACCCGGCGAGGCGCACGAGGTCATCGCCGATCTTGTCCGGGCGTTCGACGGCGACCGCACCGGCGACGACCAGATCGATCGTGCCGGTTCGCTCCTTGCCGGTCGGGACGGCGACGTCGTGGTGATCCTCGGCCGCCCGTCGGTTGCCGAGGCGCCCGACTCGGTCGTGCGCGCCGCCGCGCTTCTCGGCGCGCGCCCCGGCACGCGGTTCCTCTCGGCCCTCCGCCGTTCGAACGTGCACGGCGCCCTCGATCTCGGCCTCGCGCCCGGCTTCCTGCCCGGGCGCGTCACCCTCGATGCCGGGCGCGAGCGCTTCACCGACGCGTGGGGCGCCGTCCCCCGGCGCCGGGGACTGGACGCGTCCGGGATCCTCCAGGCCGCGGTGGACGGGCAGCTGCACGGGCTCGTGCTGCTCGGCGCCGATCCCATCGCCGACTTCCCCGACCGACGCCTCGCCCGCGACGCGATCGCCAACGTCGACTTCGTGATCGCGTGCGACGCCTTCCTCACCGAGAGCACCCGGGCGGCGAACGTGTTCCTTCCCGTCACGGTGTGGGCAGAGAAGCCCGGCACGGCCTCCAACATCGAGGGGCGGGTCCAGCGGCTCTCGCAGCAGATCTCGCCCGAGGGCACTGTGATGTCGGACTGGCGCATCGCCGCCGAGCTTGCGGCGCGATTCGACGCCGATTTCGACCTCGAGACCGTGCCCGAGGTGCAGGACGAGATCGCCCGCGTCGCGCCCGTCTTCGCCGGCATCGATGCCGGTCTGATCGGGCGCGCCCGGGACGGCGTCGTCCTGCCGCTCGGTGACCACCACGACGAGCTCGTCCTCGACGCCGCCGGCCCGCCGCTCACCGACGCGTCGTGGGAGCCGATCCTGCCGGGGACGATCTCCTCCGAGGAGGCGCTCACGTCGCACGTCGGCACCGGTGTGGTCGAGGCCACCGGGACCGGATCGACCACGACCGTGAAGCCGGGCCTGACCGAGGTCGAGGGGCCGGCCGGGTCCAGCGCCGAGGCGGACGCGCTCGGCAGCGCGGCGCGCGACACGCTCGCCGCCGGCCCGCCGTTGCACCAATGGGACCGCGCCACGGGCCGGGCGCCCGCCCAGGCTCGCGACGCATACGCGCTCCGGCTCGTGTCCGGGCGGAAGCTCTACGACGCCGGACGGGTGAGCGCCGCCTCGCCGTCGCTCGCGCCGCTCGCCGCCGGCGCCACGCTGCTCGTCCACCCGAGCGATCGCGACCGGATCGGCATCCCCGACGGCGACGAGGTGCAGGCCACCAGCGGACGCGGCTCGGTGGTGCTGCCCGTGCGCGCCGCGCCCGGCATCCCGCGTGGCGTCGCGTTCCTCACGTTCAACCAGCCCGGTCCCGGCGCCGGTGACCTGATCGATGCCACCGCCGCCGTCACGGACATCCGGTTGGAGATGGTGGAGACGCGTTCGTGACGTTCATCGACCCGGTCCTCGGCGGCGACATCGACCTGACCGTCGTGCTGATCGTCATCGGCAAGACGATCCTGACGTTCGCGCTGCTCTTGATCGCCGTCCTCTTCTATATCTGGTTCCTGCGCAAGGCCATCGCCGACATGCAGAACCGGGTCGGTCCGGACAACGCCGGCCCCTTCGGGATCCTCCAGACTCTCGCCGATGGCATCAAGCTGTTCTTCAAGGAGCAGTCGATGCCGAGGAGCGCCGACCGGCCCATCTTTCTCATCGCGCCGTACTTGTCGATCCTGCCGGCGTTCCTCGCGTTCAGCATCGTGCCCATCGGCGGGCTGGTGAGCGTGGCCGGCCACGAGACGTTCCTCCAGCTGGCCGAGCTGCCGGTCGGGGTGCTGTGGCTGCTGGCGATGTCCGGCCTGGGCCTGTACGGCGTGATGCTGGCGGGCTGGTCGTCGGGGTCCAAGTACCCGCTGCTCGGATCGGTGCGGGCGTCCGCCCAGCTTCTCAGCTACGAGGCCGCGTTCGGTCTCGCCGTCGTCGGTGTGCTGATCCAGTCCGGAACGCTCTCGACGCGGGGGATCGTCGAGGGGCAGGCGTGGACGGGAAGCTTCCTGCACGGCCTCGGCCAGTGGTACGTGCGCCCGGCGATCGTCGCCTTCGTGATCTTCCTCATCGCCGCCATCGCCGAGACGAACCACCCGCCGTTCGACCTCGTCGAGGCGGAGCAGGAGCTCGTCGGCGGATTCCACACCGAGTACACGGGCATCCGCTTCGCGATCTTCTTCCTCGCCGAGTTCATGAACGTGATCACGATGAGCGCGATCGCGGTCACGTTGTTCCTCGGCGGCCCCTCGGGCCCCGAGCTCGGCTTTCTCGACGCGACGAGCACGATCAACGTGTGGGTGATGCCGGTCTTCTGGTTCATGCTCAAGCTGCTCGTGCTGCTGTACGGCACGGTGCTGATACGCGCCACGCTGCCGCGGCTGCGCTACGACCAGCTGATGGACGTCGGCTGGAAGTACCTGATCGAGATCGCGTTCCTGTGGCTGATGGTCTCGGGCCTCGTCGTGATCGGACGCCAGGAGGGCTGGAACCTCTGGATCGTCGTGCCCGCCGCCGCCGTCGGAGCCGTCCTCGTCTACCTGGTGCTCTATGCCTCGATGACGAAACCGGGCGAGCTCGAACACCAGGACCAGATCCGCTGATGAGCGTGCTCGACATGCTCCGCGGCTTCACCATCCCGCTCCGGCAGGTCTTTCGCCCGCGGCTCACGGACTTCTATCCGAAGGAGAAGAGCCCGAAGCCGGAGCGCCTCCATGGCCGCCACGTCCTCAACCGCTACGAGGACGGTATGGAGAAGTGCATCGGCTGCGAGCTGTGCGCGGGCGTGTGCCCGGCGCGGTGCATCTACGTGCGCGGCGCCGACAACCCGCCCGACGCGCCCGTCGCTCCCGGAGAGCGGTACGGATTCGTGTACGAGATCAACTATCTCCGCTGCATCCACTGCGACATGTGCGTCGAGGCGTGCCCGACCGAGGCCATCACCGAGACGAAGCAGTTCGAGTTCTCGTTCACCAATCGCGACGACGCGATCTACACCAAGGACGAGCTGCTCGTCGACGACGAAGGTCACGCCCGCCGCCTGCCGTGGGAGCTGTGGCTCGGCAACGAGGACGACGACACGAGCGCCTGGATGCGGGCGACGTCACCGTCGGGTGACGCCGGCTACGAGGGGAAGGTCAGCTGGTCGGCCGAGCTCGGCTACGGCATCCGGCCCCCCGAGAAAGGCCAGAGCGAGTGACCGTCGAGGCGGTCCTCTTCTTCTTCGCCGCCGCGCTCGCGCTCGGAGGCGCCGTTGGCGTCGTACTGGCGCGCAACCCGGTCCACTGCGCGCTCCTATTGGTCGTGACGCTGGTGGCGGTGGCGATCTTCTTCCTGCTCCAGGAGGCGCAGCTGGTCGCGGCGGTGCAGGTCATCGTCTACGCCGGCGCCATCGTCGTGCTGTTCCTGTTCGTGATCATGCTCCTCGGCGTCGACCGGGAAGAGTCGCTCCGGGACCCGATCCCGTACCAGCGACCGGCGGCGGTGGCGCTGGGCGCGATCCTGCTCGGCGAGATCTTCGTGCTCGCCGGGCGGACGTGGGCGACCGGGGCGCCGTCGGTGCGGGGCTCGGTGCGGAGGCAGGTCGACGGGCAGGACCTCGGCAACATCCAGCGGGTCGCCCGCACGCTGTTCACCGACTTCCTCTGGGCCTTCGAGCTCACGGCCGTCCTGCTCGTGATCGCGGTCGTGGGTGCGGTCGTTCTCGCC
>DATFPZ010000331.1:0-2442 GCA_035264545.1 Acidimicrobiia bacterium | reverse complement strand
AACGGCGGGTCCCGGCGGGTCACGACGAGCACCGCGGCGTCGACTGACGGCCGCGGCCGAAAGCATGCAGCGGGGAGCCGTCGACCTCGGCGGAACTCCCACCACGGTGCCCAGCGGACCCCGAGCAGGTCCGTGGGGCGACCATTGGCCGCGCGAACTCTCTCACGCGCCACTTGCCACTGCACGATCAGATCGGCGCGCCTGAGGCCACTCGCCGGAACATCGAGGAGTCGACGGAGGATGGCGCTCGTGATGCCGAACGGGAGGTTGGCGAAGACACGGTACGCATTGGTCGGGAGCGGCACGTCCCGCGCGTCCGAACGCAGCACGACGACGTTTGGGGCGGATCCGAACCGCCGCACCAGGATCGATACGAGCTTGGGATCGAGCTCGACTGCGAGCACCTGAGCCGCGCGGTCCGCCAGTGCACTCGTGAGCACGCCACGACCGGCGCCGAGCTCGATCACACGATCCTCGCGTGTGACGCCGGCGTCGGCGACGAGTTGCGACGCGAGTCGCGAGCTACCGAGGAAGTGCTGGCCGAGCCGATTCCGTCCGGCGCGTCCGGACGGTACGCGCCCGGACACGGAAGACCGCGCCCATGAGAATCCCTCCCGAGGTGAGCGCGCATTGCATCAGACGGCGATGGTCGGCGCACTCGATTTTCGGCAGGTTCGGGTCAGCGGCCGCGCGTGAGGGCGTGCACGTCGTCCGCGCTCAGCTTCAGCGCTGCCGCCGCGACGTTCTCCTCGAGGTGCCTGACCGAGCCGGTGCCGGGGATGGGGACCATCGCCGGCGAACGGGCGAGCAGCCAGGCGAGGACCACTTGATGGACGGTCGCGCCGTGCCGTCTCGCGACATCGCGAACGACGGAGTGCGAGTCGTGATCTTGGATCGGCGCCCACGGTAGGAATGCCAGCTGTTCTTGTTCGCACACCTCGAGCACCGAGTCCGACCCGCGATCGGCGAGGTTGTAGCGGTTCTGGACGGACGCAATCGGCGTGAGTCGCTGCGCCTCGCGGAGCTGCTGGACCGTCACGTTGCTCAATCCGATGTGGCGTATCTTCCCGTCGCGTTGGAGCTCGAGCAGCGCGCCGATCGACTCGCCGAACGGCACCGACGGGTCCGGCCGGTGGAGTTGGTAGACCGCGATCTGCTCGAGGCGCAGGCGTCGCAGGCTGCCGTCGCACGCTTCCTTCAGGTGGTCGGGTCGGCCGTTGGCGGGCCATCGCCCCGGACCGGGTCGCTCGAGGCCTCCCTTGGTGGCAATGACCAAATCGTCGGGGTACGGGTGCAGCGCCTCGGTGATGAGGTTCTCGCTCACCTCGGGACCGTACGAGTCGGCGGTGTCGATGAAGTTCACGTCGAGCTCGATTGCTCGACGCAGCACCGCTTTAGCTTCGTCCACGTCGTGCGGTTCACCCCAGATGCCGCGCCCGGTGATGCGCATGGCACCGAACCCGAGTCGATTGACGGTGAGGTCTCCGCCGATCGTGATTGTGCCGGCGGCAGCGGCGGTGGGGGTATCAGAAGCGGCCATGGGCGCCACACTACGGCCGCCGCGCGCGCCCGCTCGACGCGTGGTCAGGCGCCTTCGGCTTGCCAGTCGTAGGGCTGGTGACCGATCCCCCCGTTGGGACTCCCTCGATGTGCGAGCGCGGCGCCGGCCGCGCGTGCGGCCTGGATGAACCGCCGCAGCTTGCGCGGGTCCTTGCGACCGCTGCCGGGCGCGGTCTCGACACCGGTCGAGACGTCGACGCCCCACGGGCGGACGCGCCAGATGGCCTCGGCGACGTTGTCGGGTGTGAGCCCGCCCGAGAGCAGAAGGCGCACGCCGTCCAACGCGCCGTCGACCTGACCCCAGTCGAACGCGCGTCCTGAGCCGGGGGTGGGCGCGTCGAGGAGCACGACGTCGGCGGGGCCCTCGGAAGCCATCGAGATCGCGGGGTCGCCGGCGGCGAAGCCCTGGATGACGAGCCGGACACGCTGCCGGACGTAGACGACCTCCGCCGCCGACTCGCGACCATGGAGCTGCGCGCCCTTGAGCCCGACCTTGTTGACGATCTCGACCACGCGTTCGGGGCGCTCGTCCCGGAAGACCCCGAACGTGAGAACTTCGTCGTAGGGCAGGTGCTTCACGATGTCGGAAGCCTCGGACACCGTGACCATGCGGGGGCTGCCCGACGCGAAGACGAAGCCGAGCGCGTCCGCGCCGAGCGCGATCGCCAGCAGGGCGTCCTTCTCGGTCGTGATGCCGCAGATCTTGACGAACATCGTCTACCAACACTCCGTCGGTTTGTTTTCGCTACCTCTCTATAGGTAGCGCACCGGACCCGGGAGTTGGTGGACGGTCGGCGTCCGCGACAGCGACTACGAGTCGATGAGACGGCCGTGGAGATAGTCGTCGTATGCGGACAGGTCGAGGAGGCCGTGGCCGCTGAA
>DATFPZ010000330.1:0-7053 GCA_035264545.1 Acidimicrobiia bacterium | reverse complement strand
CGCTTCGCGACGAGCCGGCTGGTGAAGGCGTTCAATACCTACACCGCCGGTTTCCAGGCCGAAGTGGGCGACGGCCGCCACTCGAGGCCCGTCGCGATGTTCCTCGGCGGTGAGGACGATGCCGCCAAGGAGGTCGCGGCGACGCTCGTCCGGGACGCCGGGTTCGAGCCCGTCGACCTCGGTGGTCGGCCGACGATCGCGCTCCTCGAAGCGCCGTACCGCCCCGGCGCGGTCTACGGGGAGGAGTACTCGCCCGATGCCGCTCGGCGCATCGCGGCGGCGGCGGCCACCGACCTCGTCGAAGCTGGCCGCCTCGCGTCCGACCTCAAGGAGATCGGCTGAGGGAGCCCGGCCGACGGTCATTGAGGGCCGCCGCGCGGACGTAGGCTGCCCGGCATGTGCCGAAACATCACCGAGCTGCGCGGGCTCGAGCCTCCCGCGACACGTGAAGAGATCGAAGCTGCCGCCCGGCAGTACATCCGCAAGGTCAGCGGCATCGTGAAGCCGAGCGCGGCGTTCGCCGCCCGTATGGAGGATGCGGCGCTCGAGGTGGCAGCGATCACCGAGCAGCTGCTTGCGGAGGTCCCGGCGCGGCGTCAACCGCCGAAGACCCTGCCGCCGTTGCGCCGCC
Source organism: Acidimicrobiia bacterium (assembly GCA_035264545.1). GTDB lineage: Bacteria > Actinomycetota > Acidimicrobiia > IMCC26256 > JACDBD01 > JALZAA01. The sequence goes on along the minus strand of DATFPZ010000330.1, from coordinate 6,422 downwards.
CCGAGGTGCGTCAACGGCTGGGTCTCGAGCCGTTCCGGGCTTGAGCGCGTCACCCCTCTGATCGACCGCCGGCCGGTGCCGCCGTTCGAGTGAGCGTGGACGACGACGTACGTGTCTCGACGATCGAGCTCTTCTTCGACCTCGTCTTCGTCTTCACGATCACGCAGCTGACGAGCGTGCTCGTCGCAGAGCCCAATGGTGTCGGCGTCGTCCGGGTGGCGCTGATCTTCGGCAACGTCTGGTGGATGTACGGCGGGTACGCCTGGCTCACCAACGCGGTGCCACCGCGCGAGCCGGTCCTGCGCTTGCTCATGCTCGTGGGAATGACCGGGTTCCTGATCGTCGCACTGGCGATCCCCGACGCGTTCGGTGACTCGGGCGTGGCGTTCGGGGTCGGCTATCTGGTGGTGACCTTCGTGCACACGGGGCTGTTCCTGCGCTCGAGCGAGGAGAGCACGGTCCGGGCGATGTTCCGGTTGGGCCCGTTCAACACGATCACCGCCGCGCTGCTCCTCGTAGCCGGTTTCACGAGCGGTGGCCTGCAGTGGGCGCTGTGGTCGGCTGCGTTCGTGCTGCATTGGACGTCGCCGGCCGTGACCGCAGTCGGAGGATTTCGCTTGCGCGCCAAGCACTTCGTCGAGCGTCACGGCCTCATCGTGCTGATCGCGTTGGGGGAGTCCGTCGTCGCGGTCGGCATCGGCGTGCAAGGCCACGACCTGTCGACGGGACTGGCCGTGACAGCCGTGCTGGGATTGGCGCTGGCGGCAGCGCTGTGGTGGATGTACTTCGACGGAGAAGATCAACGGGCCGAGACGGCGCTCGACGCTGCGCCCGACGAACGGAACCCGTGGCTGGCGCTGTTCGCGTTCGGGTACGCCTTCCTCCCGGTGCTCGGCGGCATCATCGTCCTCGCGGCCGGGATGAACGAGGCCATCGTCGACTACGACGAGCCGGCGACTGCCGCGACCGCCTGGTTCCTGTCCGCCGGCGTGGCAACGTACATCATCGGGCTGGTGACGTTGCGGGCGGTGCTGCGCACGGGCCCGCTCGGGCTCCGGCTCTCCGTCGCGGTCGCCGCCGTGCCCACGGTCGTGATCGGGCTCACCGTCTCCCCCGAGCTCCAAATCGCGGTGCTCACGCTTGTCGTCGTGGCCGGCATCCTGGCCGAGACGCGCCGTCGTCAGCCGTTGCCACGGAGCTGACCGGCGTACGGGCCGCGGCCCGTCATGCACGCCGCGCCACACCGCGCGCCGATCGCGAGGGCTTCCTCGGGGGAGCGGCCCGCCGCCAGCCCGTACGTCAGGCCGGCGGCGAACGAGTCGCCCGCGCCGTAGGCGTCGACCGGCGGCCCGGGCAGCGGGGCGGCGGTCCACTCGGTCGTCGTGCCGTCGGGCGCCTCGACCCACCCGCCCCCGGCGCCGGCCGTGCGCGCGACCAGGTGCGGAGGCGGTTCGATGTCGCCGGGCGCGTAGCGCTCGGCGACGTCGCGACTGCTCGACACGAGCACGTCGATCTGGACGCCGGACTCCGCCAGCGGGGGGATCGTGCGCGCCGTCGACACCAAGGTGCGCGCCGCCCTCGAGGCGCGCACGGCCTGCGCATCACCCGCGGTGAAGTAGATGCCGTCGATGCCGTCCAGCTCCGACCACGGCAGGGGGTCGTCCCCGTGTGGTCCGACGCGTTCACCCATGACGGTGATCGTGCGCTCGGCGTTCGCATCCGTATAGACGAACGCGCGCCGCTGCGGCTGCCGGCGCCACGCAACCTCGACCCGGACGCCCAGCGCCGCCAGCTCCCGTTCGGCTCGATGCCCGAGCTCGTCGTCGCCGAGCGCAGTGAGAAACAGGCAGTCGCCGGCGAGTCGGGCCAGTTGGACGGCGGCGACGGCGCCACCGCCTCCGGGCTCCTCCCAGGTGTCGAGAGCGTGCACGATCTCGCCCGCCGCAGGCACACGCTCGACTCGCGCGCACTCGATCCACTCCAGGTGCCCGACGACCGCGACCCGCACCGCGTCCTTTCGGCTCACGCCGGCGCGGCCGTCCGCGGCTCCGAGCGCTCGTCGGGATCAGTCGCCTCGTCGGCGTCCCCCGGTGACGAGCCCGGCCGCCGGTACCACAGGAGCAGGGCGACGCCGCCGATCGCGGCGAGCATCGCGAGTGTGTTGACCCAGTTCGCGAGCAGGACCTGGAACGTGCGCTGCCGCAGGAACACCTGGGGGAACACTGCGTTCCCGAACCGGTCGTCGATCATGACGAGAGCGAAGAACGCGAGCGCGTAGACACCGACGCGCCATCTCCAGCGCAGGGCGAGCAACGGGAGCACCCACGCCGCGAACCACGGCGCGGTGTACACGGAGGCGAAGAGATAGGCGAGCAGCGCTCCCGCCGCTACGACCAGCGGGGTCGGCTCCTTGAGTCGGCTGACAACGAAGATGGCGGCGACGGCGAGAATGACGACGAGCGCGTACGTCGAGAGATGCGCTTGCGATCCGAGCTCCTCGTAGCCGTATCCGAACGCCTTCCTGATCCCGCCCGGCGCGGCCAGGTTCCACGGCGAGTGCGGCAGGATCGTCTCGCGCGCTTCGAGTACCGGGTTGACGACGTCGCGGAAGCCGGCGAGGAGCAGCATCGGCACGGTGACGGCGAGCGCCACGCCCACCGGTCGCACGAGGGCTCGGGGTCCGCGCCGGTAGGCGAGCCACGCGAGGTAAGCGAGCAGCGCGAGGCCGGCGGTCGCCTTCACGAGCGCGGCGGCGGTGAATGCGAGGGTCGCAGTCGTATGTCGCCCTCGGCTCGCGAGGAGCACGCCGACCAGAACGCCGAGCCCGACAAGGGCGTCGTTGTGGCCTGCGTTCACGACCATGTATGCGGTCACGGGGTTGAGCCCGACGATCGCGACGGCCGCCGCGCTCCGAACACGTCGTGCGATCAGCACGAGCGCGATGAACACAGCGAGCGCCGCGATCATCTGGTACGCGAGGCGCGTTGGCAGGGGATGGTCGCCTGCGACCGCCGCCACCCCGGCGGTGATGCCGATGAACACCGGACCGTAGCGAGCAGTCGTCTTCGCCCAGTACGGGTTCACGTGCTCGAACAGCGGGTCGTCGGGATAGTCGGACGGCGGATGCACGTACGGGTTCTCGTGATGGTCGACGATGATGCGCCCGTACATCCCGTAGGCCCACACGTCGTCGCTGGAGTGCGCGGGAGCGAGCGCCGATCCGAGGAGCAGACCACCGCTGAGAGCAAGAACGGTGCCGACTCCGAGCCACCGGCGCAGCGAGCCCAGCGCCAGCACCAGCGCGAGCGCGCCGAACGCGACGACGAGCACCGCGAGGATCGCGTACGGCCCCAACGACGGCTCGGCCAACACGATCACCGAGGTCGCGGCGACGGACGCGACGACCAATCCGAACGTGGCGAGTCGGCTCATTGGCACTCGCACGGCTCGCACCGGCGCAACGCTAACGCTTCGCCATCAGCCTGCACGGTTGCACTCGGTTGCGCTTATGGTGTCCGTCGTGCCCGACAGCGAGCGAGGCGGTCTCCTGAGCGGCGTGCGCGTGCTCGACCTCAGCATTTGGCGGCCGGGCCCGTACGCGACCCAGCTGCTCGTCGAGCTGGGAGCCGACGTCGTGAAGATCGAGCCTCCCGGGGGTGATCCGATGCGCGTCTTCCCGACGCTGTTCGCGGTCCTCAACGCGGGAAAGCGCAGCGCGGCCGTCGACCTGAAGGACGCGACGGGGAAGGCGTCGGTGCTCGAGGCGGCGGCAGAGGCCGACGTCGTGGTCGAGGGCTTCCGGCCCGGCGTCGTGAGTGGTCTCGGCGTGGACGATGAGAGCGTGCGACGGGTGAATCGGAACGTCGTGTACTGCTCGATCTCCGGATACGGACAACACGGACCGCTCGCCGAGCACCCCGGTCACGACATCAACTACCAGGCGTGGGCAGCGACACTGGAGCCGCGCACACCCGACGACGAGCCTGTCGTCCCCCGACCCCCGATCGCCGACCTCGCCGGCGGTGCGTACGCGGCACTGGCCGTGTGTGCGGCGCTGGTTCAGAGGTCGCGCACCGGTGAAGGCGAGTCGATCGACGTGTCGATGACGGACGTGCTCGCCAGCTGGACCGGCGCCGTCCCGCCCCTCACGCTGCCGCATGGTCAGGCGGTCGGCGGTCAGGTCGCGGGCTACGGGACGTTTCAGACCGCCGACGGCGGCTGGATCGCGCTCGGAGTGATCAGTGAGGACCACTTCTGGACCGGCCTCACGCACACCCTCGCGCTCGACGACGCTGCGGCATTGACCTTTCCGGAGCGCCTCGCGCTCGGGAGCTCGCTCACCGAACGTATCGCGAAGGCCATCGCCGAGCGCGACCGGGACGACCTCGTGGGCGAGCTCACGGCCGCCGGCGTGCCCGCGTCACCGATCCTGTCACAACCCGAGATGGTGCGGGCCGAGGTCTTCCGTGCTCGCGGAACGGTCACCGACGGGCCGGACGGCGAGTCGGTCATGCAGCACCCGCTCCAGTACCGCCACCATCCCGCGCGCACGCCCCGTGAGGTCCCGCCGCTCGTCGAGGGGCCGGCGCAGGTTCCGGCCTGGCAGAGCGAGTAGCCGGTCGGTCAACCTTCCTTGGGCGTCCTGGCGGCGAGCTCGTCGTCGGAGGGGACGATGCCGAGCTGCTGGAGGAACTGGAAGCGGTCCGCCATGCCCCAGCTCTCGGCGAGGCGCCCGTCGGCAACCCGCCAGAGGAAGAACGCGCGCATCGTTCCCTTCTTGTGCGTCGCACCGCCGCGGCGGTAGTCGCCGGTGTTGGTGCCGCTCATCAGCAGGAGCGACGCGACCCGATCGCCTTCGGCGAGTTGGTCGAGCACCTCGACGTGGAAGTCGGGGAAAGCCTTGCGGATCATCTCGATGCCGCCCCGGATCGCGTCGGGACCGGTCGGCGCGTCGAGGATGATCGGGTCATGGGTGACGACGTCGGGCACGACGAGCTCGTCGACCGCGTCGAGGTTGCCCTGGTTGAAGCCCTCTTCGTAGAGCCGGCGGACGAGCTCCTTGTTGGACTCGAGTGCTTCGGTCATCGACTGATCGTATGCGCCTACATGCGGCACGAAGAAGAGCGCCCTTGAGCGCTGCCGTACGATCACGATCACAACGGTTGCGCGGGCTGGTGAAGGGGGAGCCATGGCGGCGAGCGATCCGAGCTGGAACTTCCAGGACCCGGCGAGCAAGGAACGGGTGCTGAGCGTCCTCCGGGGAGAGATGGACGCGATGTTCGACCTGGTGGCGGACCCGGCGCGGTGGGAGGCCGCCACCGCGTGCGCGAACTGGGAAGCCCGCGATGTCGTCGGGCATCTGGTCGACACCACCGAGGGGTACCTACCGGCGTTCGCCGGTGCCCGCGGCAACGCGACCGCCGAAGAGCCGTTGGGCCTGCGAGACATGGCCAAGCTCGTCGACGAGGGCGCCAAGACACTGCGGAAGGTGCCGCGGGAGGAACTGATCGGCAGGCTGCGCGACGACAGCGAACGGATGATGGGGGAGTTCGCTGCGCTGTCGGCCGACGACTGGGCGGGCTTCATGGTCCCGCACAAGTACATGGGCCCGCTGCCGGCGATGTTCTACCCGATGTTCCAGATCGTGGACTACGCGGTGCACGGTTGGGACATCCGTGAGGGCATGCGCCAGCCGCACGCGATGTCCGGCGACGCCGCCGACCTGCTGGTGCCGGTCATCTTCGTCCTCTGGTCGGCAACCGCCGACGTCAGCGGCGTGGACCGTCCGTACACCGTCGGCGTGCGGACGACGGGTCACAACGGCGGCGACATGCGCGCCGACGTGTCGTCGGAAGGTGTCCAGTTCTCGCCCGGCAACATCGACGACTGCCAGGCTGTCCTCGAGTTCGATCCGGCGACGCTCGTGCTCACCGGATACGCCCGCATGAACGGTGGGACCGCCCGCGGGGACAAGGAGCTGGCCGGCAAGTTCCGGGACCTGTTCTTCCCGATCTGATCAGTTGAAGCGGACGATCCCCACGCTGTTCCGGCGGGCGGTCGACGCCGCGGCGGACAGCACCTGGCTGCTCACGGGCGAAGGCGCCTACAGCTACTCGCAGGCGATGGAGGAGGTCGACCGAGCTGCGAGCGCGCTGCGCGCGGCCGGGGTCGGTCGCGGTGACCGGGTGCTCGTCACCGCGCGGAACACGCACGAGTACCTGCTCACCTGGCTCGCGCTCATGGAAATCGGCGCGGTCCAGATCCCGCTCAACCCGAAGAGCTCGCGCTCCGAGCTCGCGGGTTTCGTGCGTCAAGCCGCGCCGAGCCTCGTCGTCACGGACAGCGCCCTCGTGTCGATCGTCGACGATGCCGTGGACGAGGCGGGGGTCGGCGTCGGGCGCGCCGATGTCGCGGAGCTCCTC
>DATFPZ010000329.1:0-4161 GCA_035264545.1 Acidimicrobiia bacterium | reverse complement strand
AGCGATGCGGCCGTCGGTGAAGTACGGCAGGAGCATGAGTGCCAGCGGCGTCCCGTAGACACCGAGCGACGCGCCTCCCTCCCAGAGGGCGCGACCCGCTGGCAGTCGATCGAGTGTGGACACGAGGCCGTGGAACTCCGGGTACACCTTGGTATCGGACTCGGCGCCGGTGTGCTCATAGCCGCTGTAGTTCCACTTGGCCCAGAACGTGAGGAAGTCGGTCGTCGCGTAGACGCGCCAGATCGCGACGCCCGTCACGAGCACCGCCAGGATCGCGATCGCGACCGAGCGGACGATGGCGCGGTCGCGTTGCCGATCGCCATCCGAGCGCGCACGGTCGCCGTGCTCGGTCGCTGTCGGCGCGTCCGCCGACACGCCACTCGCGGCCGGGACCGGCTCCCGTGCCGGTAGCAGCGGCTCCCAGAAGGGATTGGACGTCCGCCCCAGGAGGGCACCGGCACCCCTGATGAGCTCGGCGGCGCCGAGCATCGCGAGCAACAGGAGCCCGAGATACCAGAACGGCAGGAGCCGCAGGTTCCAAACCGGGGTGCTGTGGAAGAGGTCGGTGACCCCCTCCCAGAACCGGAACGCGAGCCCCATCACCGCGGTGAGCGCGGCGAGCTCGAGCGTGACGCGCCGCCGGGACACGATCCCGCCGACGATGGCTGCGACCACGAGCGGCGCAATCCACAGCACGTATGCCGGATACCAGGGGAACATGTACAAGCCGAACTCACCGAGGAGGCCTCCGCCGGGGCCGTGGCCGATCGGCTCGTAGCCCATGTCCGTCGTGTACCCGAGCGTCGCCAGCAAGGGGAGCGTCCAGATCGCCGTCAGCAGCGCGCCGACCCCGCCGACGGCGGCGACCGTCGGGAACGTGCGGGTGGGACGGCGGGCCAGCCACACGACGAGCGCGCCGGCGACGGCGAACATGCCCACGACGAGGTGGCTCATCACGACGGCGGCGAAGAGGACGGCCGGCAACCACATTCGTCGACGGTGCTCGAGCGAGTACGCGAGGGCGCCGAGGAAGAAGAGCGCCAGCGCGAGGGCGAAGGTGAACGAGAACTCACCGGCGAAGTTGCTCGCCAGGTTGCCACCCATGATGTGCTGGTTCCCGGCGACCCGGGTCGCTTCGGTGTCGGCGCCGGGCGCGCCCTTGAAGAAGAGGAGCACCGTCGCTCCCACCGCGAACAGCGCCGGCGCGGGACGAGGGGCGCGCAAGCCTCGTCCGAACGCGTACGCCCCCGCCGGGAGCGCGATCGGGCCCAAGGCGGTCACGAGCTTGAACGCGATGTTGTACGGGAGAACCGTGTCGAGGGCGACGATCACCAGGGCCGGGAACGGGAAGTAGAACTGCCCGGCGGGGAAGCCCGCGAACCAGTCGGGAGCCCATCCTGCGATTCGGCCCTGGGGCAGGAGATTGTCGCGGAGGAAGGCGGGCCACCAGACGTGGGCCCCCGTGTCGCCGCCCGCCGGTGTCGTGTTGCGGAGCAGCAGGTCCGGCTGGAGCTGGAACAGCACGAACACGCAGCACGCGACGACGATCGCCGCGCCCGTCCAGATCTCGAGCCGTTCCCACCACGGCCTGCGGAGACGCGCCGAAGGCTTCGCGGCCGCATCGAGCTGGGTGCCGGGCGCGTCGGCGGGCGCCGGGCGCGTCGCGACCATGCGGGCAGCCTACGGGGACCCGTCGCGGAGCCGAGTCAGCGCGCGGCGACGACGGAGACCGCGGTCAGGAGGTTGAACCCGGCGTGCAGCAGGATCGACCCCGACAGGTTGCCGGTTCGGATGGCGAGCCCGGCGGACAGGAGCCCGAGCGCGAAGAGGCCCGGAACCGCGATCACCGACCCGATCGAGGGGCTCGACAGCGGGTGGACGGCCGCGAACGCGAGCGCGGAGACGAACGCGGCCCACGCCGGTGTCATGCGTCGCTGCAGCGCGCGCAGCAGAGCCCCCCGGAACAGCAGCTCCTCGGCGACCGGCGCGACCGTGACGACGAGCACGGCGAACAGGACGAGGGTCGGTCCACGGGCCTGCTCGAACTGCTCCACGACTTCCTGGGTCTCCGCCTTCCCGTGCACGTCCACGACGAGCTGCAGGAACGGCAGGATCGCGAGTTGGACCGCGACGCCGGCGAGCAGCCAGAGCGTCGCCGTCGTCCATTTGCCGCCGGGCAGGCGGGCGACGAGCCCGAAGTCGGCTCGCAAGCTCCCGCGCCCCTTGCGCCGGGCGACGAGCGCGAGCGTGCCGATCACGCCGATGGCCTGCCCGACGACCGACGCCAGGAGGACGCCGACGTCGTCGCTGACGCGATCGGTCTCGATGCCGGCGGCGGCCGCGACGATCGAGCTCGCGACCACCGCGACGATGATCCCGACCACCCACGCGATGCCGACGTCGGGAAGACCCCAACGGATTCGGGGACGCGCCGGTACCGGCGGCGGGAACGCGGTGGGGTCGCCGGCCACTCGCGGACGGCCGCGTCAGTGGGCGGCGGGAGCCGGCGGATCCATGGCGGCGCTCAACATACCGGAGCGCGAACGGCACGGATCCCCCCGGGAACGCGCGAACGCAACGATCGGCGCGAAAAGGGCTGCTTCGTGTCGCGCGCCGGACGCGAAATGCCCTCCGCAGTGACTGACCTGTACCGTGCCTTTCGGCTCGGTTCGGCCCGCCTCTGCGAAGGGCAGTTGCAACGTACACCCCGGACCCATGGGGGTCAAGGGCGGGTTTCGCCGCCCCTGGGGCGTACCGACCGTCCAGCGGCCGTACCATGGGGCGCACCGCGGACGCGACGCGTCCGCCCCGAACCAACGAAGGCACACCGCGCATGAGTCGCCGCCCCTCCGACCTGCCCCCCGGTCGGAACCCCCGTCAAGGCGGGCCGACACCGCCGCCGACCCCGACCCGGTGGCTGCCGTGGCTGATCATCGGCGCGCTCCTCGTCGGCGGCCTGTTCTTCTTCAACTTCGGGCGTACCGACGAGTCGAAGGCCGAGCTGACCTACTCCCAGTTCCAGAAGGCGGTTGACGACGGGAACGTCAAGAGCGTCGAGTTCGACCCCGAGAACGGCACCATCACCGGCGATTTCAAGACGGACCAGGGCGGCAAGGCGGAGTTCACGAGCTCCGGGCCGAACAACGACTTCCAGGAGACCGAGATCGCCCGGCTCGAGGAGAAGGGCGTCGACTTCAAGTACGTCCGCGAGGGCTCCGACATCCTCGGGACGATCCTCATCTGGGTCATTCCGTTCGCGCTCATCATCGGGATCTTCATCTGGTTCAACCGCCGGGCCCAGGGCCAGATGGGCGCGGTGATGAACATCGGTCGCAGCCGGGCGAAGGTGTACGCCACCGAGAAGCCGAAGACCACGTTCAACGACGTCGCCGGGTACGGGCCGGTGAAGCAGGAGATTGCCGAGGTCGTCGACTTCCTGAAGAACCCGGGAAAGTTCAAGCAGATCGGCGCCCGGATCCCCAAGGGCGTCCTGCTCGTCGGCCCGCCCGGGACCGGCAAGACGCTCATCGCCCGGGCGGTGGCGGGCGAGGCCGGCGTGCCGTTCGTGTCCGTCACCGGCTCGGACTTCATGGAGATGTTCGTGGGGGTGGGCGCGGCGCGCGTCCGCGACCTGTTCCAGACCGCCCGCAAGCAGGCCCCGGCGATCATCTTCGTCGACGAGCTCGACTCGATCGGCCGCAAGCGCGGCGCGGGCCTCGGCGGTGGGCACGACGAGCGTGAGCAGACGCTCAACCAGATGCTTGCCGAGATGGACGGGTTCGAGGCCACCGAGGGCATCGTGATGATGGCGGCGACCAACCGTCCCGACATCCTCGATGCCGCGCTCCTCCGCCCCGGTCGCTTCGACCGCCAGATCATCGTCCCGCTCCCGACCCAGGACGAGCGGGTCGAGATCCTCAAGGTGCACTTCAAGGACAAGAAGCTCGCGCCCGACGTCGACGTCGACATCATCGCCCGCGGCACGCCGGGCATGAGCGGCGCGGACCTTGCGAACCTCGTGAACGAGGCGGCACTGTTCGCGGTACGGCGCGGCTTCAACGAGATCCACGCCGAGGACTTCGAGGCCGCACGCGACCGCGTCCTCATGGGCCTGAAGCGCGAGTCGATGGCGCTCACCGAGGAGGAGAAGGAGGTCGTCGC
>DATFPZ010000328.1:0-3258 GCA_035264545.1 Acidimicrobiia bacterium | reverse complement strand
AGGACACCATGATCTGGCCCGGGGGCTAGGGTGCCTTGACCTACGTGGGGGGTCCGCCCCAGCTGCCGAAGCCTGACGGCCCGCCGCCGCGTGACAAGGCCAAGGCCCGCGAGCAGGTTGTCGAGGCTGTCGAAGTCGCGTTGGCCGGAGCAAGCACCAAAGCGGAGCGGCTCGCTCGCATCGACGACTCCGAGGGTCAGGAGGAACTGCGACAGGAGATCCTCGTCCACTTCCCTTCGGTGCCACTCGACCAGGTCACCGCACGGGTCGAAGAGGTCAGGTTCCTGAACCGGACTACGGCGGCCGTTCGCTACACGATCATTGTTCCCGGCTACTCGATTCCCGAGTTCCCGAACCGAATCGGACGGGTCGTCCTCGTCGACCACACCTGGAAGGTCACCCGCGACACCGCCTGCGAAGACCTTGCCCTGGGCGGCGTCGCCTGCCCCCCGAGGTAGCAGCATCGAGCGCCTTCCAGACCGGAGGCGAGGAGAGCCCGTCAGCGAAGCCGTTCGATCACCCGGGCGAGGCTCTGAGCGAACTGCTCGAACACCGTGATGTAGCTGACACCGTGATCGTGCTGCAGGCGTCTGACGTGATCGACCAGGGCTTCGGAGGACCCGATCATCACGAACGGGCTCTCGAGCACAGCCTCTGGAGACAGCCGGAACGAGCTCGCCACCTTCTCGCCGGTTCCGGCCCGGTCATCCGTGATGACGACTGCCTGCACGAGCACACTCAGCTCGATGTCGTCGGCCCGGTCCGCCGCTGCTCGCCGTACGTAGCCGATCCTGTCGGCAAGGCCGTCCCAATCGAAGTGGCTCAGCGCGCGAGGGCCGTGCCCGGTACCGGACGCGAAGCCCACGAGACTCGCGATGTCGGCGTGCTGGCCGGCGATCGCGAGCACCCGGTCGCCGTTGCCGCCCACCATCACCGGAACCCGGTTCTGCGACGTGCGCAAACGCGTCGCGCTGTTGACCAGACCGTAGTGACCGTCGACCGTCACTTCCTCGCCGGCGAGCAGCCTTCGCACGAGCGGTACCGCCTCGGCGAGATGGTCGACACGTTCGCCCCCGGGTGGGTAGCGAAGTCCGGCGGCACGGAACTCGTCCTCGGCGTGACCGGCGCCGAACCCGAGCTCCAGTCGGCCATCGGTCAGGACGTCGACCGCCGCCGCTTCCCGAGCGAGCAACACGGGATTCCAGAACTCGATGTTCAACACCTGGGTCCCGAACCGAAGCCGGTCGGTGACCTCAGCAGCGGCGACGAGCGGGCTGAAGGGCGGCCAGATACCCAGATGGTCGGGAAGCAGCAGCACGTCGTACCCGTCGTGATCGACGCGATCGACGCGCTCGAGCCAGGCCGCTCTCGATTCGCCGGGATCCCGTGCAACACAGCCGAACCGCAGTGTCTGATCCGCGCCCACGCAGATCAGCGTCCGAGGTTCGTCATGCGGTGGCAGGGTCGAGGTCGATCTTCATGCAGGCGCTGTAGGGATTGACGGTGTACTCGCCGAAGGGTGCACACGGCTTGAAGCCGATCTTCGTATACAACGAGCGAGCCGGTACGAAGGCATCGCCGGTTCCGGTCTCGAGACTCACCCGCTGATAGCTCCGGTCGGCCGCCACCGCCAAGAGGTGATCGACGATTGCCCGCCCTACTCCTTGGCCGCGGGCGGCCTCGCTGGTATGCATCGATTTCAGCTCGGCGTGCGACTCATCCAGCTGTTTCAGCGCTCCGACCCCGAGAAGGACACCATCCCGGCGGGCACTGAAGAACGTGACGGCCCGACCCAGGAGGTCGTCGACCTCCATGGCGTGTACGTGATCGGGCGGTGTGACCTCGCGGGCAAACGCCACGTGCCGAGCCAATAGAGTTCGGACGTCGTCGATTCGCGGGTCGTCGACGGCGATGACAAGGTCCATGCGTGTCCTTTGGCGACGAAGCGCAGACCGAGGGTACGCGCAGGAGCATTCCGATCAGAGTTGCTGTCAGAGACCTCAGTCGACGAACCAAGGAGCCGTTGTGCTGGAGCGAAGCGAGTATCCGCCCGGGGTCCCGTGCTGGGTCGACACCGCGCAACCGGACCCGGAAGCCGCCGTCCGGTTCTACGGCGGCCTCTTCGGATGGGACTTCGAGGACCGCATGCCCTCCGACGCGCCCGGGAACTACTTCGTCGGCCGGCTCCACGACCGTGACGTCGCCGCCGTCGGCTCGCAGCCGGAAGGAGCGCCACCGACGCCCGCATGGAGCACATACATCTCGGTCGACAGCGCGGACACCGCCGCCGCGAAGATCACGAACACCGGTGGGAACATGCTGGCGGAGCCGTTCGACGTCCTCGACGCCGGCCGCATGGGAGTCTTCTCGGACCCGTCGGGCGCGGTCTTCTGCGTGTGGCAGGCGAAGCAGCACATCGGTGCGCAGGTCGTCAACGAGCCGGGCACGTGGAACTTCAGCAACCTCAACACTCGCGACGTCGAAGGCGCCACGGCGTTCTACGGCGCGGTGTTCGGCTGGGTGGCGAAATCGTTCGCCGCGGGTGGGGCGGAGTTCCCTACGTTCTGCCTTCCGGGGTACGGAGACTTTCTCGAGAAGGCGGATCCCGACCTGCGCACCCGGCAGGCGGAGATGAACGGGCCGTCGGGCTTCGAGGACGTCGTCGCCGGGCTGGTCGAGATGACGAGCGACCAGTTCCCCGCCGACGCCCCACCGCACTGGAGCGTCACGTTCGCGGTTGACGACACCGACGCGATCGCGGCGCGGGCCGCCGAGCTCGGCGGCACGGTCATGGTGCCGCCCTTCGACGCCGGACCCACGCGCGTCGCGGTCCTGAGCGACCCTCAGGGCGCCGTGTTCACGGCAAGTAGGTTCTACCCCGAAGCACTATGACGCTCGTCGATCTCGAACCAGCGGCGCGACGACTGGGCGACCTCGTCGGCGGCATTCCCGACGAGCTGCTCGACGCCCCGACGCCGTGCCCTGCGTACACGGTCGGCGACCTCGTGGATCACGTCGCCGCGACGGCGCTCGCCTTCAGGGGAGCCGCGGTCAAGGACCAAGGCGATGCCACGTCGCAGGGGCCGTCGGGCGACGCGTCACGGCTCGGCGACGACTGGCGAACCCGGATCCCGCGCGACCTCGCAGCCTTGGCCGACGCGTGGCGCGATCCGTCCGCATGGACCGGAATGACCAAGGCGGGTGGCGTCGAGCTGCCCAGCGAGGTGGCCGGGCTCGTCGCGCTGGACGAACTCGTGG
>DATFPZ010000327.1:0-3011 GCA_035264545.1 Acidimicrobiia bacterium | reverse complement strand
GGAATGCGGCGGTCCACGTTGCCGGGCCGGAACGGCCCCGTCTGGAAGAAGCGGTGCGCGAGCGCGAACGGTGTCCCCCGCTCGAGGCCCTGCGCTTCCCAGTCGCGCGGGTCGGTGAGTCGCTCGACCACGACGTCGTCGACCGGGTATCCGAGGTCGCCCACCCGGGCTGCCATCTCGTCTCGCAGGCGTGGCCGCTCGGCGCTCCAGTCCACGCTCCCGTCGAGATTGGGCGCGGGCTCGAGCGCGAACAGCGTCGTCGACCCGTCGGGTGCCAGCGAGGGATCGGACGCGGTCGCGCTGGTCACCAGGATCGACGGGTCGGGCATCCGCCGGCCGTCCTTGAGCAGCGCGGTGAAGGCCTCGCGCCAGGTCCGCCCGAAGTGGATGTTGTGGTGGGCGGCGCCGGCCGGGAGCGTGCCGCGCACGCCGGCCAGCCACGCGATGCACGACGGGGAGTAGCGACCCCGCCGCGCCACCCGCGGCGGCGTGAGCCCGAGCAGCGACCGGTACGCGACGGCGACGTCGACGTTGCACACGACCGCATCGGTGGCGACGACCTCGCCCGACGCCAGCCGCACACCCTGCACCGACCCGTCAGCGCGCCGCGTGATGCGTTCGACGGGCGTGCCGAATCGAAAGGTCGCGCCGGCCTTCTCGGCCGCGTGCGTGAGACCGCGCGGCACCTCGTGCATCCCGCCCTCGGGGAAGTACACGCCCTCCACCATGTCCATGTACGTGATGATCGAGTAGATCGCCAGCGCCTCGAACGGCGACAAGCCGGCGTACATCGACTGGAACGAGAAGATCCGTTGCAGGCGCGGGTCGTCGAAGAAGCCGGCGACGGTCGGCGAGAGCTTGCGAAGCCCGCCGAGCCGGACGAGTCGCACCAGGGCCATCGGGTCGCGGGCGAGGTCGAGCGCGGAGTCGTAGTTGCGGTCGATGAAACGCGGCAGCTCCAGCTCGTAGACCCGGCCGAGCCAGGCGCAGAACCGCTCGAACGCAAGCGCCTCCCCTGCGCCCGCGAAGGCGCGGATCTCCTCGACCATCGCCTGGCGGTCGGGCCGGACCCGCAGCTGGCTGCCATCGGGAAAGCACGCGCGGTACGTCGGGTCGAGCGGTCGCAGCGTCAGGTGGTCCTCGAGGGCGGCGCCGGCGGCGTCGAAGGTCTGCTCGAGCAACCCGACCATGGTGAGGACGGTCGGCCCGGAGTCGATCCGGAAGCCGGCTTCCTCGACGACGCCGGCGCGCCCCCCGGGGACCGACTCCCGGTCGATCACCACGACCTCGTGACCGCGTCCGGCAAGGTGGCACGCCGCCGACAGGCCTCCGAGACCGGCCCCCACCACGACCGTGCGCACGAGCGGCTCCGGCTAGCGGTCGCGCCAGGCGACGAAGGTGCCGAGCTCCTCGAGCGCGACACGAGCTTCGGGCGCGATCGGCGCCACGGCGAGGGCGTCGAGGGCCTGCTCGACGAGCCGCTCGATGCTGCGCTCGACCTCGTCGACGGCGCCTGTATCGACGAGGACCGCTTGCAGGCCGGCGATCTCGGCGTCGTCGAGGTCGGCCCGGCCGAGGTTCTGGAGCCGGCGCGCCGCCGATCCGGTCGCGCGCGCCGCCGCCGCGGCCACGAGCGGCGTGAGCTTGCCCTCGCGCAGGTCGTCACCAACCGGCTTGCCGGTGACGGCGACGTCGCCGAAGACACCGAGGATGTCGTCCCGCAGCTGGAAGGCCTCACCCAGTGGCAGGCCGAACGCGCTGAGCGGGTCGGCGAGCTCTTCGAGACGGCCCGCGAGCGCGGCGCCGAGATGCAACGGCCGCTCGACGGTGTACTTCCCGGACTTGTACCGCTCGATCCGCGCCGCCTGCACGGGGTCGCTGCTGGCGCTGGCTGTGCCCTCGAGGTCGAGGTACTGGCCCACGCAGAGCTCGATCCGCAGCTCGTCGAAGACGGGCCGGGCGATCTCGGGTGCCGAGCGGAGCAGGATGTCCGCGTAGACGAAGGCGAAGTCGCCGACGAGGATCGCGGCGCCCTCGCCATACCGCCGGGCCTCACCGCGCCACTCCTGCACGTCGTGGCGGGTCATGAAGCGACGGTGGATCGCAGGGAAACCACGACGCAGGTTCGACCCGTCCATGACGTCGTCGTGCACGAGCGCGAAGGTGTGCAGCAGCTCGAGCGCCGCGCCGGCGTCGACGACGACCGGGTCGTCGTGCGCGCCGCCGGC
Organism: Acidimicrobiia bacterium; assembly: GCA_035264545.1. GTDB lineage: Bacteria > Actinomycetota > Acidimicrobiia > IMCC26256 > JACDBD01 > JALZAA01. The sequence goes on along the minus strand of DATFPZ010000327.1, from coordinate 783 downwards.
GCCGATGTACGCCCAATGACAGAACGCAGGCCGCAGCCGCTTCCCGCCCGCCCGCACGAGGTCACGCAGGGCGACGAGCGGCTCCGCCAGGTCGGGGTCGACCGTCCGCCACCGTGTGATCTCGTCGTCGATCAGCGTCGAGATGCGCGCCTCGACACGGCTCCCGACCTCGGCCAGGCTCGGCGGGATGACGGCTGCGCCCTCGGCCAGCCCCCGCGCTTGGGCGCTCGATGCCATCAAGAAATCGTACGCTGCCGACCTGCTCGGCGGATGACTCGCGCGGCGACGGCGGCTTTGCTGACGTCGCCGCAAAGCCGGAAATTGCGACGGCGTCGAAAAACAGCGTTCGCAACCCGTAGCATCCGTCGGTGGCGGATTTCCTTTCCGCGGAATGGATCGAGGCGCTCGACTCGGCGGCGCGCGCTGCCACGCTGCCGGAAGCGGCCTCCGCGGTGTCGATCACGATCGAGTTGGTGGTGCGCGACGGCCCCGGCGGTGAAGCTCGCTATCACCTGCGCATCGCGGACGGGCGCGTGCGCGTGTTGCCCGGCCCGACGGCGGGGGCCGACCTCCGGCTGTTCACCGCCTATGACGTGGCGGCGCGCATCCAACGCGGCGAGGTCAACGCCCAGGAGGCCCTGGGAGCCGGGACGCTGAAGGTGCAAGGGCGATTCGCGCACCTGCTGCGCGTCGACGACGCCCTCCGGGCGCTGGAGGACGTGTTCGCTCCGGTGCGCGCCGAGACGACGTATCGGAAGCCGGGAGCGTCACGCTGACGATCGC
>DATFPZ010000326.1:0-9200 GCA_035264545.1 Acidimicrobiia bacterium | reverse complement strand
AAGTACCCGCCGAACCCGCCCGCGGTCGGTGATCCCGACACCATCGACGAGCGCACGATCCTGTACGTCGCGATCCTGGCGTGGGCGATCGCCGCCGCGTGGCTGGCGGCCCGGATGGGTGCGTGGCTCCGAGAGCGCGACTTCTCGGATCCCGCGCGGCTCAGTGCCGTCGCCGGGGCGTTCGTCGTGCTCGTGGGCATCGGCTACGTCGTGCTGCCCGGGAGCCCGGATGCGGTGTCGGCCCCGGCCACGCTGGTCTGGCGGTTCCGGCTCGCGAGCGCCGGAGGAGCGCTCGCGCTATGGGCTGTCACGGGCATCGCCTTCGGCTGGCTGTCGGTCGCGGCCGCGAGACGAACCGAGCGCGTCCGGGCCGAGGTGCCGACGGGAGTGACGACCGAGTCGTGAGCCGGGCTGTGGTCGCGGCGGGCGCCGGGCTGGAGGTCGGCCTCGTCGCGACCGCGTTCGCGCTCGGGTTCCGTCACGGGTTCGACTGGGACCATCTCGCGGCGTTGAGCGACATCGCCGCGTCCCAGCAGAGCCGGCGCCGCTCGATGGCGCTCGCCACGCTGTATGCGCTGGGCCACGCCGCCGTCGCCTTCGCGATCGGGGCGGCCGTCATCGTGGCGTCGGCACGCGTGCCGGAGGCGGTCGGCGAGGTCATGGAGCGCGTCGTCGGGGTGACGCTCGTCGCACTCGGCGGGTGGGTGGTCGTGTCGACGGTCCGGGATGGGCCGCGCACGAGGATGCCGAGCCGCGGTGCGCTGCTCGTCGCTGCCCTCGGCCGCCTCCGGCGGCGTACGCAGCCGGTCGTCATCGAGCACGAGCACGAGCATCCGGTGGGAGAGCATCACGACCACGAGCTCGCGCCCGAGCTCGTCGGCGCAGGTCGGCGAACGACGGTCATGTCGAGGCACAGTCATCGTCACCGGCATGTCAGCGCGCTGCCAGACGACCCGCTCCCGACGTACGGAGGCGGCGCCGCGGTCGGCATCGGTGCCGTGCACGGCATCGGGTTCGAGACCCCGACCCAGGCGCTCGTGTTCGTCAGCGCCGCCGGTGCCGGCAGCCGCGTGGCGGGTTTGCTCGTGCTGGTGTGCTTCCTGGGCGGCTTGGTCGCCGCCAACACTGTTGTCGCGATGGCAAGCACGTTCGGGTTCACCGGTTTGGACTCCCGCGCCCGGCTCTACACCGTCGCATCGCTCGTGGCCGCCGCCGCCAGCCTGGCGCTCGGCCTGCTGTACGTGTTCGGTGCGGGCGACATCATGCCGGGTTAGAACGCCGTTTCGCAGCCAGCCTCCGGTACGGTTCCGCGGTGACGGCGGCTTTGCCGACCGTCACCTGCGGCGTACGGCGGCTTTGCCGACCGTCGCCGCAAAGCCCGAGCCTGGCGAGGGCGACAGAAGGCGACGAGCCGGAGCCTGTGACGGCGACAAGGAGATCAATGGCGACCCGCACGCGATCGTTCGGCGCCGGCAATCGCGAATCGCACGACGCCGCGCCTTTCTACGAGCGTTTCACCGCGCCCGAGCTGTCGGACGACGACACCGTCAATCCCTGCGGCGCCGCCGACTCGATCGTCTGCGGTGACGCCCGCGACATGCAGGCCGTCGACGACTGCTCGGTCGCGCTGGTGGTCACGTCCCCGCCGTACTTCGCCGGTAAGGAGTACGAGGCCGCGCTCGGTGAAGGGCACGTCCCCGGCTCGTATCTCGAGTACCTGGCGATGCTGCGGGATGTCTTCGCCGAATGCCGCCGCGTGCTCGAGCCCGGCGGGCGCATCGCGGTGAACGTGGCGAACCTCGGCCGCAAGCCGTATCGCTCCCTCGCCGGCGACGTCGTGCAGATCCTGCAGGACGACCTCGCCCTCCTGCTTCGGGGCGAGATCATCTGGCAGAAGGCCCGCGGCGCGACCGGCTCGATCGCGGTCGGCTCCTACCTGTCGGCCGCGAACCCGGTGCTGCGGGACGTGACCGAGCGGGTCGTCGTCGCCAGCAAGGGCCGCTTCGACCGCGCCGTGAGCCGGGCCGAGCGCGAGCAACGCGGGCTCCCGTTCGAGAACACCATCTCGAAGGAGGAGTTCTTCGCGTCGACGCTCGACGTGTGGGAGATCCGGCCCGAGCACGCCCGCCGGGTCGGGCACCCGGCGCCGTTCCCCGTCGAGCTCCCCGAACGGCTGATCCAGCTCTACACCTATCGGGGCGATGTCGTGCTCGATCCGTTCCTCGGCTCGGGGTCGACGGCGGTGGCGGCCGTCCGCGCCGACCGGCGGTACGTCGGCTACGACACGGATCCCGCCTACGTCGACCTCGCCGAAGGTCGCATCGCCGACGAACACGCCGCCTGATCCCGGCGGATGGAGATCGCGCTGGGCGCACTCGTCGCGCTCGCCTACGGGAGCGGCGACTTCCTCGGCGGGATCTCGGCCAAGGGCCTTCCGACCGTCGCCGTGCTGCTGGTGTCGCAGTCGTTCGGACTCGCGGCAGCGGTTGTGCTCGTCGTCGCACTTCGCGACGCGCCGCCGGCCGCGCACATCTTCGTGCTGTCGGCGGCGGCCGGCGTCGTCGCTGTCATGGCCCTCGGGTTGCTGTTCCGCGGTCTCGCCGTCGGCCGCATGAGCATCGTGGCGCCGCTCAGCGCGATCGGCGGCGGCGTGCTCCCGGTGGCGTGGGGTCTGCTGCGCGGCGAGCGTCCGTCCGCGCTCGCGCTGGCCGGCGTCGGGGTGGCACTCGTCGCGGCCGCGATCGTCGGCCGGGGCGCCGAGCACGACCCGGCGCCTGCGATCTCGCCCCGGTTGGAGCTCGCACTCGGAGCCGGCGCCGGCGTCGGCTTCGGTGTCGTGTTCATCCTGCTCGCCGAGAGCTCGAGCGGCTCGGGGATGTGGCCGGTGGTCATCGCCCGGTGCGCGTCGGTGCCGGTCCTTGCGGTGGCGGCTGTGGTGCTCGGCAGCTCGCCGCGCATGGCTCGCGCCGAGATTGCACCGGTCGCCGGTGCAGGCTTGTTCGACGTAGGCGCGAACGCGCTCGTCGTCCTCGCCGTCCGGCGCGGGCTCCTCTCGCTGGTCGCGCCGGTCGCGTCGCTGTACCCCGCGACCACGGTGGTGCTCGCCCGGCTTGTCCTGCACGAGCGGGTCGGTCGGCAGCGAGCCGGCGGGCTTGCACTCGGGCTTGTCGGGCTCGCGTTGATCGCGACCCGCTGACTCAGCCTCGTTCAGATTTGGCAGCCTCGAGGGAATCGAGCCAGCTCTGGATCCACCCCAGTAGTTCCTGGTGACCGTCATGAAACCCGGAAAGGCCTTCGACGATGATTCCCAATTGGAAGGTCCCCACCGCAGCGGCGACGACCTTGAGTGGGAACTGCGACTCGTCGAGGCCGTAGTCGCGCATCGCCTCTGCGAAGTAGCGCTCGAAGATCGCTCGGAACCGCGCGTACACGTCGCTGATGCGCTGACGCAGTTGCGGCATATTCCACGACATTGCCGACAGCTCGAGGAGGATCTTCGGGAAGCGTGACGTCGGCTGCTCGATCCAGTTCTGCGCGACGATCCGCCATTTCTCCGCGAACGTCAGGTGAGGATTCGCATAGTGCTCCTCGAGCGGCTCGGCGAGCCGGTTGGCGAAGCGCTCGAGTGTCTGCGTGAGCAGTTCCTCCATGGAACCGAAGTAGTAGTGCACGAGGCCGTGCTTGACGCCCGCCTCTTCGGCGACGCGACGTGTTGTCACCGCGGCGTACCCGGACTCGAACAGGAGGCGCTCGGCTGCCTCCAGCAGCGCCACCGTCGCCTGCTGGCGCGCCTCCGACACGTCCCGCTGCTCCCACACCCGCGCCATCGAGACTCCCCGCTTGACGTTTGGACGCCTGTATTGGATAGTAGCCCAAGACAGACGACTTAGACAGTCGTTCAGGACAGGGCCGGCCGGCGCCACGGCTCGGGCGGGCAGGGAGGAAGAACACCATGACGAGCACCGACACGACGCACGCAGTCGACGAGACGAAGCTCGAACAGTTGATGGGGCAGGTTGTCGGCTTCATGACTGGCGGCGCGATGTGCTTCGCGATGTGGCTGGGGGACGAGCTCGGCCTGTATCGGGCCCTCGCAGGATCCGGCTCCGTGACCGCGGACGAGATCGCGGGCAAAGCGGGGTGCAACCCGCGCCTCGTGCGTGAATGGCTCGACGGCCAGGTCGCCGGCGGGCTCGTCTCGTGGGAACCGGACACCGACCGTTATCAAATCTCGACGGAGGCGGCGATGGCTCTCGCCGATGACAATTCACCGGTCTTCGTCGCCCGCGCCATGAATGCGTTCGGTTCGATGTTCATGGACATCACGAAGGTCAGCGACGCGTTCCGCGGCGACGGGGCTCTCAGCTGGGGCGACCACCACCCGTGCCTGTTCTCGGGCACCGAGTGGTTCTTCCGTACCGGTTACCGGGCCGAGCTACCCAACTGGATCGCGGCGCTGGATGGAGTCGCCGACAAGCTGACGGCAGGGGGCAGCGTGGCCGACGTCGGATGTGGTCACGGGGCTTCGGTCGTCGTGCTCGCCGAGACGTTTCCGAACGCGCGCGTCACGGGTTTCGACTTCCACCAACCTTCGATCGACACGGCCCGGCTCCGCGCCGAGGAAGCGGGCGTCGCCGACCGCACCACGTTCACGGTGGCCGACGCGAAGGGCTACGAGGGCACCTACGACGTCATTTGCTTCTTCGACTGCATCCACGACATGGGCGACCCCGTCGGGATCGCTCGCTACGCCCGCGAGCACCTCGCCGAGGATGGCACGGTGTTGCTCGTCGAGCCGTTCGCCCTGGACGACCGGTCCGCCAACCTCACGGACAATCCCATGGCCGCGCTTCTGTACACGGCTTCGTCGTCGATCTGCACGCCCAACTCCTTGTCGCAGGAGGTCGGACTCGGGCTCGGCGCCCAGGCCGGCGAGGCTCGGCTTCGAGACGTATTCGAGCAGGCGGGGTTCACGCGCTTCCGGCGAGCAGCGGAAACTCCCTTGAACCTCATTCTCGAAGCCAAGCCCTGACCGAACCGCGTCCGACAACTTGGGAGCGACGCTTCGTCGATCACTCTCTCGCACACCACGGGGCCGGTGGCCGCGAATCGCCATCGGCCCCGTACCATGTCGCGCGCGTGCTCGGAGTATCGGCGTCGAACGTCAACGTGCTCGTCGCCTTCGGCGGCGGGATCATCTCGTTCCTGTCGCCGTGCGTGCTGCCGATCGTGCCCGGCTACCTAAGCCTCGTCACCGGCCTCACGATGGGCGAGCTCGAGGCGCCCGACGCCCGCCGCCTCACCCGCATCGCCGTAAACACCGGGCTCTTCGTGCTCGGCTTCACGCTCGTGTTCGTCGCGCTGTTCCTGACGACGTGGTCGGTGAGCGACGTCGTGTTCCGCAACCAGGAGACGCTCACGCGCGTGTCGGGCGCGCTCGTGCTGCTGATGGCGCTGTACCTGGCGGGCTCGCAGCTGCTGACCACGCCGCGCCTGTACCAGGAGTTCCGCTTCCATCCCCACCTCGAGCGGTTCGGTCCGTTCGCGGCGCCGGTGGCCGGCGCCGCGTTCGGGCTCGGCTGGACACCGTGCATCGGGCCCGTGCTCGCCGCCGTGCTGGCCGTGGCGTCTTCGCAGGGGGAGACGGCGAAGGGCGCCTCGCTGCTCGTCGCGTACTCGCTCGGACTCGGCGTGCCGTTCCTCCTCGTCGGTCTGGGCGTGGGCCGCTTTGCTCCCGCGCTCAACTGGGTGAAGCGCCACTCGCGCGCGATCACGCTGGTCTCGGCAGTGCTCCTCGCCGTCTTCGGCGTGATCCTGCTCCTCGATCGGTTGCCGCTCGTGACAGCGCGCCTGCAGGACGTGTTGCGCGCCGTCGGCCTCGCCCGACTCGTCAACATCGGGTAGGCAGAGCGCGTGCCGGGCACCGTTCTCTACGACCTCGACGAGCACGTCGCGACGATCACCTACAACCGGCCCGACGCCCGCAACGCGATCAACGCCGAGCTGCGCCAGGACCTCAACGGGGCGTGGGAGCGGTTCCGCGACGACGAGGATGCCTGGGTCGGCATCGTCACCGGCGCCGGCGACTCGTTCTGCGCCGGCGCCGACATGAAGGACGCCGGCGGGTCGGCCGGCACCTGGCCCGGTTCGTTCTGGGAGATCCCGACGATCAATTCCTACGAAAGCGGGCTCGAGGTCTGGAAGCCGACGATCGCGGCGGTGAACGGCTACTGCCTCGGCTACGGCCTCACCCTCGTCACGCGCTGCGACTTCGTGATCGCGGCCGACGACGCCCAGTTCGGCTTCCCCGAGGTCCGCCTCGGCGTGCCCACGATCGTCGGCGCCCTGCGCCTGCCCGATCGTGTCGGCTGGTCGAACGCCATGGAGCTGCTCCTGACGGGCGACCGCGTCGACGCGTCGCGTGCGCACGAGATCGGCCTGGCGTGGAAGGTCGTGCCCCGCGGCGCGCTCATAGAAGAGGCGCATCGCCTCGCCGGCCGGCTGCTCCGAGCGGCGCCGCTGGCGGCCCGGGCCACGAAGGAGGTCGCGGCGCGTGGCCGCAACCTCCCGTGGGTGGAGGCGGTGCGATTCGGCGAGACGATGCGTCGCGTCGCGGCCGCCACCGAGGATGCGATCGAAGGCTGGACAGCTGCACGCGAACGCCGCCCGCCGAATTGGCGAGGTCGCTGACGATTCAGCGAATCAGGCCGGGCGGTAGGCGCATATGAGCACGCCCGTCTTCGCCTGCTTCACCGACACGAGCTCCAGCGGCCGAGCTCGGCCATCCGACGGGAAGATCGTCTTCCCGCCGCCCAGGACGATCGGCTCGAGCATGAGCTGGTACTCGTCGACGAGATCGTTCTCCACGAGCTGGCGAGCCAGCGACGCACTGCCCCAGACCTGCAGACCGCCGTCACCACCACTCGCTCGGAGCGAGCGGATCGCCTCGATCGTGTTGCCGTCGCCACCACCGAGGAGCGTCGTGTTGTTCCACCTCGACGACGCCTCCTCCGCCGACAGCGTCCGCGACACGACGTACTTCGGGATGGCGTTCATCTGGTCGGCGTACGGATCGCCCGCCCGCCCCGGCCAGGCGCCGGCCATGACGTCCCACGTCCGCCGCCCGAACAGCAACGCCTCCGTGCGATCCATGACCTCGCCGATGACCGCTCCCATCGAGTCGGGTTCGAAGAACGGCGCCGACCAGCCTCCGTGCTGGAACTCGCCGTCGTTGTCCTCGTCCGGGCCGCCGGGAGCCTGCACGACGCCGTCGAGGCTGATGAAGTCACTCAGAATGATTCGCATGTCGGGTTGGACGACGCAGCGCCACCGAACTCATCGCAAAATCGAAGCCGACCCCTTGGTCTGGCTATTGCGAGGGGGTGACCCGGTACAGGGCGAGCGGATCGTCCACCCCACGCATGATTCTCACACCGACCTCTTCGACGGGGATTCCCTCGTTGGTCGCGGCCTTGGCGACCGGCTCGGTGAGGAGGATCTGTCCAGCCATTGCCGAGCTCACGACGCGGGAAGCGACGTTGACGGCCCCGCCCAGATAGTCCCCTGTCCGGTACAGCGCCGGCCCCGAGTTGATGCCAACGCGGATCGCCGGCAGGTCGGGATCGCGAGCGAGCTCCGCCTGCGTTGCGACAGCAAATCGCACGGCAGCGGCCGGATCGCGGAAGGCGAGCATGAACCCGTCGCCGACCTGCTTCACGAGCTTTCCCTCGTGTTCGACGAGCAGGGGCGCACGATCACATCGATGCGGTCGAGCACACGGACTGCGGTGTCGTCACCGCTCGCTTCCGCGAGTGCCGTGAACGAGGCGATCTCGACGAAGGCGATCGTCGCCTCGACCGAGCCGAGCTCCCCGGTCTGCGCCTCCGAGTCAGCGAGATGGAAGAAGGCCGCGGATCGCGGCGGCGAGGCTCTCGGGGTCGTACCCGTCCTGGCTGAGCCGGTGACGCACGAAGTCCAGTCGAACGAGGTCGAGGTCGTCGAGCAGGCCGTCGCCCTCTGGGTCCAGCAGGCCGAGCGAGCGGTATGAGTCGACCTTGTCGCGCGACAGCCCGACCAGGTCCGCGAACTCGTCAGGGGTCATGGCCTGACGCACAGCAGAAGCGTAGGCCTAGGTGCGGTCGACGGCGCCCTTCTGCGATGACCACCGCCACGTGACCGAGATGCGCGGACCGGCGCGCTTCACCTTGGGGACGCTGTGCTCCCATCCGACCTGCGTACGGCCGCCCATGACGAGCAGGTCGCCGGACGCGGGGGATATGTCGCGCGACTTCCCGCCGCCGCGCGGGCGGAGCAGGAACGGACGCTGGGCACCGAGCGTGACAATGGTGATCAGCGTGTCGTCGAGGTGGCGCAGCTCGCGGTCACGGTGGGGTGCGACGCTGTCGCGCCCGTCCCGGTAGTAATTGAGGCCGATCCCGCCCAACGGGACGTCGTATCGCTGTTCGAGCGCCGACCGGACCGGCGCCAGCGCGGGATGCGGAAGAGGTTCGTCGGTGCTGATCCAGCGTGACAGGCGCGGGTCATCGACCATGCGCTCGTACATCCACCGCCGGTGCTGCTGCCAGTCGACCGACTCGATCAGCGCGTCGAGGAGTGTGTCGGCGCCGTGGAGCCAGCCCCGAGCGACGTCGACCCACGACACGTCGTCGAGCGACAGTCGCTCGAACGGCACGGTCGCGTCGACGACCGGGTCGCCCGCGCCGAGCAGGGAAGTCTGGTACGCGGTCATAGTCTCCGTGGTCGCCGTCGCAAGCTCCGGCTCCTGCGGCGACGGTCGGCAAAGCCGCCGACGCCGCGGACACACGAGTGTACCGCCCCCGAACACGCGTTCGCCACGAGGAGTACAGCCATGCCGGAGCCGCACGCCAGCCGTCCGCACATGCCGGGGTACGGGATCGCTGGTCCGACCGCGGGCCGCGGGCTGCTCCCGTGGTCCTGGGCCGAGGAGCGCCTCACCAAATCGCACGACTACTTTGTCGCCACGGTCCGGGCCGACGGCCGGCCGCACCTCATGCCGGTCTGGGCCGTCTGGGACGGCGGTGCACTGTGGTTCAGCAGCAGCCTCGGGTCGAGCAAGGCACGCAATCTCGCCGCCGATCCTCGCTGCTCGATCGCGACCGACAACGCCTGGGAGCCAGTGGTTGTCGAGGGCACCGCGCACGTCGTCACCGACCACGACG
>DATFPZ010000325.1:0-5419 GCA_035264545.1 Acidimicrobiia bacterium | reverse complement strand
GCGGGAGCACCCCGACCCCGAACCGGGAGCCGGCGAGCTACTGATCGCCGTGCGCGCTGCCGGCCTCAACAGCGCCGACATGCTGCAGCGACGCGGGTTGTATCCGGCGCCGCCCGGCAGCCCGCAGGACATCCCCGGCATGGAGCTCGCCGGTGAGGTAGTCGCACTCGGCCGCGGGGTCGGACGCTTCTCGGTGGGCGATCGCGTCATGGCGCTCGTCGGTGGTGGTGGGCAAGCCGAGCTCGCGCTCGCCCACGAGCGCGTGGCGATGCCGGCCCCCGACACGCTGACGTGGCCCGAAGCGGGCGGATTCCCGGAAGTGTTCACCACGGCGCACGACGCGCTCTTCAGCCAGTGTGCGCTGCGCCTGGGCGAGCATGCCCTGGTGCACGCCGCGGCGGGAGGGGTCGGCATCGCCGGCGTCCAGCTCGCCGCGCTCGCCGGGGCACGTGTGACCGCGACAGTTCGCAATCCGGACTTACGCGATGACGTCGCCGCGATCGGGAAGCGCGCCGGACGAACCGAGGTCGTCGCCCCGGATGCGTTCGTGGAACGCGGTCCCTACGACGTCGTGCTCGAGCTCATCGGGGCGCCGAACATCCCTTCCGACCTCGATGCGCTCGCTGTCGGTGGTCGCGTCGTCGTGATCGGCGTGGGCGGCGGCGCCAACGCCGATCTCAATCTGCTGACTCTGATGGCGAAGCGTGGGCGCATCCATGCCTCGACCCTCCGTGCTCATCCGCTCGAGGAGAAGGCCCGCGCCGTGCAGCTGGTCGAAGCGAACGTGCTCCCCTTCCTGCATGACGAGGGGCCGTCGCTCCAGGTCCCGGTGGCCGCCACCTACCCGATGAGCGAGGCCGAAGCCGCCTACGACCGGTTCGTCGCCGGCGGCAAGCTCGGCAAGATCGTGCTGACACGGGACTAGGGCCGTCGGGGCATGCCGTTCCGCCGTGCTCTCGGTGCTGCCAGGCGATCGTCGTCGACTACCAACTCCGCGGCGACTGACGCCGCTACGCGCCCCCGGCGAGCAGGCGCGGCACGACGACCCACGAGAGGACACCCGTCCCCGGTCTCACGTCTTCCCAACGATCGATGTCGAAGTCGATGCGCGCCATCGCCGCCGTGGGAAGGCCGACGTCGCCACCGCCGATGAACGCGGACACGGCATCTGACCACGTGGGCTCGTGGCCGACCGCGAGCAGCACGTCGGTGGTGGCGGGCTCGTTCCGGACCTCTGCCAACAAGCCGGCCACGCCCCCGTCGTACAGGGCGGCGGCGGTGCGCACCGGGCACGTCCAGCCGCCGCCTTCCATCGCCAGCCGGAGTGTGTCTTCCGCGCGCACGGCCGGCGACGTGATCGCGGCGTCGGGAGCCTGACCGGCGCGCGCGAGGAACTTTCCCATGCGCTTCGACGCTTTCCGCCCGCGGCGAGCCAACGGTCGGGCGGCGTCACCACCCGGGTAATCGGCGTCCCAATCGGACTTGCCGTGCCGGAAGAGAATGAGTCCGGGCATCACGCGTCTACCGCCGTCAGCTTCGCACGACACGCCTGGCCGCGGCCGGGCGGATCCGGCAAGCTTGCCCGATGGTCCCGCTTGAGAAATCCGGCCCCATCGCGTTCATCTGCGCCATGCCGATGGAGCTGTCGCCCCTGGTCAAGAAGCTGTCGCTGCACAAGACCGAGATCAACGGTGTCCCCGTGCACCGGGGCACGCTCGACGGTTGCGACGTGGTCGCCATCGTCACCGGGATGGGAACCAAGCTGGCGACAGAGGGCACCGAGCGTCTCCTCGAGGCGACGCCCGTAGACAGAGTCGTGGTCGTCGGCATCACGGGCGCGGTGGAGAACGAGACGCCGATCGGCACGCTGATCCTCCCCGAGGTCGTCGTGAACAGCGAGACCGGGACCGAGTACCGCCCGGAACAACTGGGCGCGGGCACGCCGCACGGCAAGATGTGGACGGGTGACGTGCTCCTCACCGACCCCGACGTGCTCGCCGACCTCAGAGCCAAGGGCGTGGTGTCGCTCGACATGGAGACGGCCGCCATCGCGGAATGCTGTGAGCGTCGCGGCATTCCGTGGTCCGTGTTCCGGGTGATCAGCGACCGGGCGACCGACGACAGCATCGATGAGGAGGTGTTCCGGCTCAGCAACCAGGACGGGACGCCCAACGGACGCGCGGTCGCCGCCTACTTCGCCAAGCATCCGGGCCGCATCCCGAAGATGGCCCGGTTGGCCAGGGGCGCCAAGCTCGCCACCAGGACCGCGGCCGACGCCGCGATCAACGCCTGCGCGGGTTGCTGAGTTCGCCCGTGAGGAGATCGCCGGGTCACTCGTGACTGAGGAAAGGACGGGGCAATGACCAAGTTCGGCCTCCAGCTCCCGAACTTCACGTTCTCGGGTGTGCCCGACGACGAGATGTTCGAGCACGTCGCCGAGCTCGCCGTCGCCGGCGAGGAATCCGGCTTCGAGTCGCTGTGGGTGATGGACCACTACTGGCAGCTGCCGCCTCTCGGCGGGCCGACACAACCGATGCTCGAGGCGTACACGCTGTTGGGCGGGCTCGCGGCGCGCACCCGCCGAGCGAAGCTCGGCACCCTCGTCACGGGCGTGACGTACCGCAATCCCGCCCTCCTCGCCAAGATGGTCACGACGCTCGACATCGTCTCCGGTGGGCGGGCGATGCTCGGTATCGGCGCGGCTTGGTACGAGGAAGAGCACGACGGTCTCGGTTTCGATTTCCCGACCGCGGGCGAGCGGCTCGACCGTCTCGAAGAGGCGCTGCAGATCTGCCGGGCGATGTTCACCGAGGAGGCGCCGAGCTTCGCGGGCAAGCACTACCGGATCGAGAAAGCGCTGAACATTCCCCGCCCGATCCAGCGGAACGGGCCGCGGATCATGGTCGGCGGCAGCGGCGAGAAGCGGACGCTACGGCTCGTTGCGCAGTACGCCGACTCGTGCAACATCCACGGGAGTCCCGACACGGTGCGCCGCCTGCTCGACGTGCTCCATCACCACTGCGCGGATGTAGGTCGTGACCCGGCCGAGATCACGACGACGCGCCTGGGGTCGCTGTTCTTGAACTCCTCGCCCGAGGAAGCCGAGCAGACGTCGGGCTTCCTGCGCGACGCCGCGGGGACCGAGTTCGACGAGCGCTTCACGGTCGGAGAGCCCGCCGCCGTCCTCGACCAGGTCGGCGCGCTCGTCGACGCCGGGCTGGACGAGCTCATCTTCAACCTGCCGTTCGCCGACGCGCCAACGGTGCGTCGCGCCGGCGAGCTGCTCGTCTCCCGATTCGGGTAGCCGGGGGCGCCGTGCCGTTCTGGCGGAGGTCCGAGCCGCGTGGCCTGCGGCGGGGCGAGGAGCTGCTGGTCGAGGTGCCGTGCCGCATCGTCGACTCGACCGGCACGAGCCTGCCCGACGCCGGCACGGCCGTCGTCGTCGGCGTCAGCGACGAGCGCATCCTCGTCTGGGACGTCGCCCGCGTTCCGACGCAGGCGGGCAAGCTCCTCGGCGTCGTCGGGCGGTCGCGGCTCCTCGGCGCCGAGATCGAGCGGGCCGGGGCCCGAACCCGCGTGCGGTTCGGGTTCGAGGAGCAGGCATGCCTGTTCGTCGAGGCGCCGCGCGAGCGACATCCGGAGCAGCTGGCATGGGTGTTGTCGGCCGAGCAGGGGCGGGTCGGGCAGTAGTTTCTGCACGTGGCCACTCTCGCCGAGCGTCTCGGCTATCCACCGGACGCGAAGCTGCTCGTCGTCAACTGCGACGATCTCGGCTCGACGCGTTCGGCCAACGTCGCCGTGTACGACGCGCTGCGCAACGGCGTCGCGACCAGCGCCTCGCTCATGGTGCCGTGCCCATGGGCGCGTGACGCCGCCGCCCAGTACCGGGGCGAGGACGTCGGCGTGCACCTCACCTTGAACTCCGAGTGGGAGACGTACCGCTGGGGACCGATCACCCAGTCGTCGAGCCTGCTCGATGGCGACGGCGGCTTCCCCCGCACGGTCGAGGACACGTGGGACCACGCCGACCTCGACGAGGTCCGCCGGGAGTGCCGGGCGCAGATCGAGCGGGCGATCATGTGGGGCTTCGACGTGAGCCACCTCGACAGCCACATGGGCACGCTCCAACAGCGAGCCGACTTCTTCGACGTGTACCTCGAGCTGGCGGTCGACTTCCGGCTCCCGCTCCGCATGGCCGCCACGAGCGCCGAGCGCGTCGTCGGGTTCCCGTTCCGACGACTCGCGGACGAGGAAGGGGTCGTGTTCCCCGATCACTTCGTGCTGTGCCCTGTCGGCGCGCGGCGCCGCATCGAGCGGGTCCTCTTCGACCTGCGGCCGGGCGTCACCGAGGTGTACCTGCATCCGGGCATCGACACGGACGAGCTGCGCGCCGCGTACGGCGACTGGGCGGGCCGGGTCGAGGACCATGCCTCCCTGTGCGAGGACCCGTCGTTGCGCGACCTGATCGAGCGGGCGGGAGTGCAGCTCGTCGGCTACCGGCGGCTGCGCGAGCTCCAGCGCGCCGAGTGACGCTCGCGCCGGACGGGCTCGCCCGGCTCGTCACGGCCGCCTTGCCTGACGAAGGGTTGACCGCCGCCGATCTCGAGACGTGCTGCTACGGGCCCGACACGGAGATCTTCGGGAACAGCGACGGCGCCGCCGTGCTCACCGTGAAGCGTTCTGCTGGCCTCGCGGCGGCATGGCTCGTGCTCCTCGTCGTGCATCCCGACCACCGCCGCCGGGGCAGAGGACGCGCCCTCGTCTCCGAGAGCGCGGCGCGGGCGCGTGCCGCCGGTGCCGTCGACATGCACCTCGGCACCGCGACCCCGCGCTACGTCTGGCCCGGCGTCGACTTCCGCTTCACAGCGGCACTGGCCCTGTTCGAAGCCACTGGCTTCGAGCCGTACGGCGCCGCGTGCAACATGGCGATGCCGACGAGCTTCCGGGCGGACTCCCCCGCCGGCGTCGTCGTCGAGCGTGAAGGCAGCGACGGGGCGGCGGCACTCGCATCCCGCTGCTTCCCGCACTGGCTCGACGAGGTCGAACGCGCCGCTGCCGCCGGTACCTGCTACGCGGCACGCGCCGACGGCACCACCATCGGCTTCGCATGCCACTCGGTGAACCGGGCCGGCTGGATCGGTCCGATGGCGACCGATCCCGAGCGCCAGCGCGCCCGCGTCGGCCGATCGTTGCTGGGCGCGGTGTGCGCCTCGCTGTCGGCTGCGGGCCACGCCGAGGCCGACATCGCCTGGGTCGGCCCGATCGGCTTCTACGCCAAGGCGGGCGCGGTGGTCGATCGCGTGTTCCGCAACGCCAAGCTGACCTTGTAGGCCGGTCAGTACTCGGTGATCTCCCGGACCTGCTCCTGGAGCTGCTTGTACTCGGGCGAGTTCGTGAGCGGCATGAGCTGCATGAGCTT
>DATFPZ010000324.1:0-3282 GCA_035264545.1 Acidimicrobiia bacterium | reverse complement strand
CGAGCTCCAATACCCAGCCGATGCGCCCGGTGGACGCGACCGCGTCGCCGAGGCCGAGCGCGTCGAGCAGACCGGGATCGGGGTCGGCCGGCACGACAGGATCGGCGGGAAAGTCCAGTGCCACGTCGTCACCGGCTCGGGTGGCGGTGAGCACACCGCTGCGCGTCCCGAAGCGTGCTGCCACCTCCGGCGCCAGGCGACGCGTGTCCCAGAGGACGTGCGCGCTGGCCAAGGTCGCGTGGCCGCACAGGTCGACCTCGACCGTCGGCGTGAACCAGCGCAGCCCGAATCGTCCCGCTTCGCCGTCGCCGTCGAGCGCGTGGACGAACGCGGTCTCGGACAGGTTCATCTCGGCCGCCACCGCCTGCATCCAGGTCGGGTCGGCAGGCGTCTCGAGCAGGCACACCGCGGCGGGGTTGCCGGTGAAGGGGCCGGACGCGAAGGCGTCCACCTGGAAGAGGGGCGCGCCCACGATCCGGGTCTACTCGATGACGATCAGCACGTCGCCGGTGCCCACGGTGTCGCCGGCCGCGACGCGGACCTCCTTCACGGTGCCGCCCGCCTCGGCGTTGATGTGGTTCTCCATCTTCATCGCCTCGAGCACGAGCAGCGCCTGGCCGGGCTCGACGGGGTCGCCTGCGGCCACGAGGACCTTCACGATCGTGCCCTGCATCGGCGCGCTGACGGTGCCGTCGCCGCCGGCGCCTGCGCCGGCTGCCAGTCGCGGCTTGCTGACCTTGCCGCCTCGCCGCCCTCCGCCCGCGGCGGCGTCGCCGGCGGCGGGCGGCTCCGGCAGCCACACCCGAACCGAGAAGCGCTTGCCGTCGACCTCGACGGGAATCGTGCGCTCTTCGAGCTGGACGCCCTCGGTCTCGGCGTCCGCACCCGGCGAGACCGGGACCGGCGCAGGCGCGGCGGCCGCGAGCGACGCCGGATCGATCTCCTCCTCGACCCATCTCGTCGAGTGGTTGCCGGCGACGAAGTCGGGGTGGTCGAGAAGGGTGACGTCGGCGGGAACGGTCGTGCGCACGCCGCCGACATCGAGCTCCCGCAGCGCCCGGAGCATCCTGCGCCGCGCCGCCTCGCGGTCGGCACCCCAGACCACGAGCTTGCCGACCAGGTTGTCGTAGAACTGGGAGATCGCGTCGCCCTCGTCGTAGCCGCCGTCCCAGCGCACGCCCGGACCGCTCGGCACGCGCAGCCGGGTGATCGTGCCCGGCGACGGGAGGAACTTCTTCGCCGGGTCCTCGGCGTTGATTCGGCACTCGATGGAGTGGCCGCGGCGCTCGACCGACTCTTGCGTGAACGAGAGCCGCTCGCCGGCGGCCACCCGAAGCTGCTCGGCCACGAGGTCGAGTGCGGTGACCATCTCGGTCACGCAGTGCTCGACCTGGAGCCGCGTGTTCATCTCGAGGAACCAGAAGTCGCCGTCCTGGTACAGGCACTCGACGGTGCCGGCGTTCACGTAGCCGCACGCCTTGGCGACTTTCACCGCCGCTTCGCCCATGGCGGCGCGCACGTCGTCGGCGAGCCCCGGCGCCGGCGACTCCTCGATGAGCTTCTGGTGGCGGCGTTGCGTCGAGCAGTCCCGCTCGCCGAGCCACACCGTGTTGCCCTGCGTGTCGGCGAACACCTGGATCTCGATGTGTCGCGGCCGGGTGAGATACCGCTCGAGGTACGTCTCGGGCCGGCCGAAGTACGCCTGGCTCTCGCGTGCGGCCGAGTCGAGCGCACCCTGGGCCTCGTCGGGCCCGTCGACGACCTTCATGCCCCGGCCGCCGCCGCCGAACGCGGCCTTGATCGCGACCGGCCAGCCGTGCTGCTCGCCGAACGCGACGACCTGGTCGGCGCTCGCGATCGGCTCGAGCGTGCCGGGCACCGCCTCCACGCCGGCCGACGCGGCAGCGGTGCGGGCCGAGATCTTGTCTCCCATGATCTCGATCGCGTCCGGCGGCGGCCCGATCCACGTGACGTCGCGATCGGTGATGGCGCGGGCGAAGTCGGCGTTCTCGGCGAAGAACCCGTACCCGGGATGCACGGCCTCAGCCGCGCTGCGCGTGATCACGTCGATGATCGCGTCGGTGTTGAGGTAGCTCTCGGCCGCGCTCTGACCGCCGAGCGCGTACGCCTCGTCGGCGTAACGGACGTGGGCGGCGTCGCGGTCGAGCTCCGAGTAGACGGCGACGGTCGCAACGCCGAGCTCGCGGCACGTGCGCATCACGCGGATCGCGATCTCACCTCGGTTGGCGACGAGCACCTTGTTGAACGGCGGGGTCGGCACGGACGGCTCCTGGAGCGCCTCGACGGTGGCCGTATCCTACGAGCGATGCCCGAGGGCGAGGCGATCGAGCGTACGCACGAGGTTCGCTGGTTCGACTCCCTCGATTCGACGAACCGTTACTTGCTCGACGAGGCGCGTCGGGGGGCGCCCGAGGGCCTGGTGGCGGTCGCCGACTTCCAGAGCGCAGGGCGCGGTCGTCGAGGGCGGGGATGGGTGGCGCCGCCGGGGGCGTCGCTCCTGGTGTCCGTGTTGCTGCGGCCTTCGCTCGCACCGGAGCAGACGCCGCTCGTCTCGATGGCGTGCGGCGTCGCCATGGTGGATGCCGTCGCACGCGTCGCCGGGTTCACGCCCGGGCTCAAGTGGCCGAACGACCTCGTCGTCCGGGACCGCAAGCTCGTCGGGATCCTCGCCGAGCGCGACGGCGACGCCGTGGTCGTCGGCGCGGGTGTCAACGTCGAGTGGCGGGAGTTCCCGCCCGAGCTCGCGGAGACCGCCACGGCCTGCAATCTCGAGGCGGGCCACACCGTCGACCGGCGCGAGCTCCTCGCCGCCTTCCTGGCCGAGCTCGACCGGCGCTACGTCGATCTGGCGGGCGTGGTCGGCGAGTACCAGCAGCGGCTCACGACGTTGGGGCGCCGCGTGCGCGTCGAGCGGGCGGACGGCGACCTCGTCGGCCGCGCAGTCGGGATCGGCGACGGCGGTGAGCTGCGAGTCGAGGACGACGACGGCGAGGTGCTGGAGGTGCACGTCGGCGACGTCGTCCACCTGCGCGACGCTTGATACGCATCGGGAAATCTCAGGGATCGGGGTTGCGCGCGATCAGCTCGGTGAGGAGGGCGCCGAGCTTGTCGGTCGTCGGTCCGGGCGCGGTGGGCAACGCGCGCCCGTCCACCCGTCCGATCGGCTGTACTTCGCGCGTTGACGACGTGAGGAAGGCCTCGTCGGCGTCACCCAGCGCCGCCGGGCCGAGCACGGGCTCCTCGGCGGGCATGCCGTGCTCG
>DATFPZ010000323.1:0-6490 GCA_035264545.1 Acidimicrobiia bacterium | reverse complement strand
GCTCGTCGGTCGCGTGCGCGAAGACGCGTCGGAGCACGGGAGCCTCAATCTGTGGGTCGCCGGCGACAATCTCCGCAAGGGCGCGGCCCTCAACGCCGTCCAGATCGCGGAGTTGCTCGCCCGCGGTTGAAGCGCGGTTCGCGAACCGGGGTCGCCTACGCTCGTTGCGAAGCGACAAGCAGGTGCACCGTGGTGTTGAGGCAGCAACCACGCGCCAGGCCCCCGATGGACAGGATCACTCCGAGGGAACTGGTCCGTCCGTCGATCGTCGACGACCGGAGCACGTTCGATCTCCAGGCGCTCGCCTTCCTCGTCGCCGCCGTCCTGACCGGCGTCTTCATGATCCTGTTCCTGTTGGCCTTCCTCCCCTGGCTCCTGGCCGGGGCGCTGACGGCGGCGGTCGAGAGCCTGATGCGCCAGGTCGGCTTCGCGAAGTTCACCGTCGACAGCATCGGTGACTGGTTGCTCGTCTTCGTCGTCGGCGCGTTGGCCGTCGCGATCCTCGTAGCCGCGGTCACCGCCATCGCCGGGGTCGCGAACCTCCTCTCGTACCACTTGACGTCCGCGCGCGATCGCGGGTCAGCCGCGCCGGCCCGGCCGCAGCTGCCGTCCCGCGATCGGGGTGCCAACGGCGCCGTCGACGGCCCCCTGCAGGAGACCCGGCGGTACGAGCAGCGCACGGTCGACGAGCTGTACGCCGAGGCGCGGTACCGCGAGATCCCCGGCCGATCGCAGATGAACAAGGCCCAACTCATCCGGGCGCTGCGACGGCAATAGCCGACGCCGAGCGCGTCAGCGCGCCGTCCGGAACTCCAGGAAGTTGCGGAGCGGATCGTCGCTGATCGGCAGGATTCCGTCGAACGGGAAGTTCAAGCTCACGACGAGCGCGAGCGTCAGCGACACGAGCAACGCCAGCGCCGTCAGGATCAACAGGTGCGACGTGCGGTGCTGGGTATCGAGCACCGTGCTGACGACGATCACCGAGATCCCCATGATCGCGAGCATGAGCACGAGCGGCCACGGTACGGTCTCGCCCGACGCGTTGACGAGGCGGGCACGCGTCTCGACCACGCCGTCGAGGAGATCGAGCGTCTTCGAGTACACGGCGCTCTCGTCGGACGTGGCGGGATGGATGTTGCGGAGCGTGGAGAACATCTGCTCGAGCCGCTCGTCGCCGATCCGGTCCGGCCGCGCGGATTCGGCGAGCATCGGGAAGCTGTGGTCGACGACGGTCTGCGCGTAGGACGTGATCGCTCGCCGCAGTTCGTCACCCTCCGCCGTCGGCAAGATCCGGCTGTTCTCGTACATCGCGCTCAGGTCGGCGGCCTTCGCCGCCACCTGCTCGTTCGCCGTTCGCAGCTGGCTGTACTGGTTCACGATGACGAACGCGACGAGCACGGCGTAGATCGTCGCCAGCACCTGGACCGTGACGGCCGCGGTCGGCCCGGCCCGGTGGCGGACCTCGGGGCTCACGACGCGCCGCATCACCGCGTCGAGCACGAGGTTGAACGTGACGCCGACGGCGGCGAACGTCACGAAGAGCAGGAGCCCGTTGCCGAACCCGATGAACGCACCTATCGACGGCATCGGTGTTGTACGGACCCCCGACGAACGACGAATGGTCGGGATGGCGGGATTTGAACCCGCGGCCTCAGCGTCCCGAACGCTGCGCGCTAACCAAACTGCGCCACATCCCGAAGAGCGCTCATTGTAGGTCGGTGCCTTCCGAGTCCATCAGTCGTAACGGCCGCGCGCTGCCGTCCTGGCCGCCGACAAGACGCTTGACCGTGCGGCGCAGGGTGCCCGGGTCAAAGGGCTTCACGAGCACGGCCTCCGCCGACGCGCGCCGGGCCAGGAAGCGGTCGGCCTCGCGGTCGAGGAGCAACAGAATCGGAACGTGCGGGAGCCGCCCGCCGGACTCCTCGAGGTGCAGGTCGATCGCGACCGCGATCCCGCCCATGTTGCCGATCTGGAGGTCGAGCACGACGAGATCGGGTTCTTGCTCGGAGACCGCGCTTCGCGCGTCTTGGCCTCGGATGACCTCGATGACCTCCTGGCCGGGGCCCACGAGCGAGGCACGCACCTGCTCTCGCACCCAGAGCGCGTCCGCGGCGACGAGGACTTTCATCGGGCGCAACATATCCGGCTCAGCCGACCCGAGCCGGAGCGGTCGTGAAGAGGTAGCGCCCGACCTCTGCCAGCGCATCGAAGTCGTACACGTCACGTGCGAGGAACGGGACGTACGCCACCGCAGCCCGCCCGGCGCGGGCCTTCACGCCGGCGAGATGATGACGCTCGCGCTCGGCCACCTGCCGGAAGTCAGCCAGGTTGGCGTACAGCGAGCCCAACCGGTCCGCCGAGGCGGCGCCATCGCCGGCGGCGCGCGCCGCTTCCGCCTTCTTGGTGGCGAGCGTCTCGGCCCGCGCCCGGAGCCCCGAGACGCCCTCGTCCCCGAACGCGGGGTGCACCCGGTTCACGATCAACCCCTCGACGGGGATGTCGCTCTCGGCGAGGCGCTCGGCGAAGAACGCGGCCTCCTCGACGGCGTCGCGTCGCGGCGAGCTGACGACCAGGAAGCTGCTCGACGGCTCCGCGAGGAGCGCCAGCACGCTCGCGGCGCGGTCCCGGAACCCCTCCTCCATCCCCTCGAAGGCGCGGAAGAACGCGACGACGTCGTCGATCACCTCGGTGCCGACCACCCTCGAGACCGTGCGCAGAAAGCGCTGCACTGCCGCGCTCGCCACCCGTAGGTACGCGCGGGTCGGCATCATGAGCATCCGGAAGATCCGGTTGTCGAGCAGGCGCGTGAGCCGGCGCGGTGCATCGAGAAAGTCCAGCGCGTGGCGGGTCGGCGGCGTGTCCACGACGATGAGGTCGTAGCCGCCCTCCTCGTGCAGCTCGTACAACTTCTCCATCGCCATGTACTCCTGGGTCCCTGACAGCGCGGTCGACACGTTGCGGTAGAAGCGGTTCCCGAGGATGCGTTGGGTCTGGTCGTCGTCGGCTGCGTACGTGGCCACCAAATCGTCGAACGTCGACTTTGTGTCGAGCATGAGCGCGGACAACCGTCCGCTCAGTGGGGCGTCGCCCGCGGGATCCCAGCGCCGGCGATCGATCTCGTGCGCGGTGTTCGACAACGAATCGAGCCCGAGTGTGTTGGCAAGCCGTTTCGCCGGATCGATCGTGACGACGACCGCGTTGCGGCCCCGGAGCGCCCCTTCGACCGCGAAGACCGCCGCAACGGTCGTCTTGCCGACGCCGCCGGTGCCGCAGCACACGACGATGTGACGGTCCTCGACGATGTCGACGAACGAGACGCCTTCGCTCATGAAACCGTCACGCGACCCCAGGACGACTCCGGCAACTCCTCGACCCGCGCGGTGAACGTGCCGGCCAAGGTGCCGATCTCGGGCGGCCCGAGCTCGGCCGTGAAGAGGAACGGCAGACGCACCTGCGGCAGCGGGAGCCGCGCTGCCAGGCGATCGGCCTGCTCCTGCTGGAGCACGTAGCGCTCACGGCGGAACTCGGCCGCCGCGACGAGATCCGCGGTTTCGCGCGGCGAGACGAAGACCCCGAGCTCGTCGGCGAGGCGCTGGACCTCATCCACCGACGCGGGCAGGCCGGGGTCCGGGTAGCACGCGTTCACGACGACCGGCCCGAGCTGCACACCGATTCGATCCTCGAGCTGGAACGCGGTGTCGACGAGCTCGTTCACCGGCGTCTCCTCCGGGACGGTCACCAGCATCACCTGGCAGCGCGCCGGGTCCGAGAGCATCTCGATCACCTCGGTCGACTGCTTGCTGACCGGCCCGACGCGCACCGCGTCGCCGAGACCGCGCGGCGACATCAGGAACGTCACCGCGTGCCCGGCCGCGGGCGCGTCAATGAGGATCAGGTCGGCGACCCGTTCGAGCTCGAGCGCCTTTACCTTGCCGAGGACGAGGATGTCCTTCATCCCCGGGACTGCCGTGGACACGACCTCCAGCGCGCCCGACCGGACGAGCCGCTTCGAGATACGGCGCAGCCCGTGGCTCTCGAGGTAGTCGAGAAGTGCTTCGTCGGGAGTGAGCGTTCGGCCTCGCACACGCGGCGCCAGCTCGGTCTCCTCGTAGCCGAGGGGCGGTCTGCCGAAGCAGGCCGCCAGCCCCGATTTGCCCTCGACCTCGACGATCAGCACGCTCAGTCCGGCGTCGGCGGCGGCAGCGGCGAGGGTCGCGGTCACCGTCGTCTTTCCGACGCCACCCTTGCCCGCCACGATCATGACGCGAGCGGAGGAGCAGAAACGCGCCAGGTCCATGCGCATCCAGCCTAGAACCGCTCACATCCGGACATTCGCCCGCCGCTTCGCAGCGGTCGCGTGCCTCGTCACCGCGGCCGCGATCCTGCTGAGTGATGTCGCGTGGGCGCGGCCGGGGCAGGCGACACCCCGGCACAACGGCATCGACGTGGTGAAGGTCGACGGGTTGCTCGACCCGCCGACAGCGTCGCTCGTGCGCGACGCGATCCGGCGGGCGAACAAGCGCCATTCGACGATGATCGTGCTCCAGCTCGACTCGGGCGGGTCGATCGACGTCGACGTCGAGCCGATGCTGCGCGACGTGCGGCGCTCCCGCGTGCCCGTCGTCGTATGGGTCGGGCCGTCCGGTGCGAAGGCGAAGGGTGCGGCGACGCTGTTCGCCGAGTCTGCGCCGGTGGTGTCGGTGTCGTCGGGCTCGAGCATCGGTCCCGCCGATCCGTTGCGGCTCGACCAGCCCGACGCCACGAGCCCCCGCGCGGTAACCGACCGGCTCGAGGCGCTCGCCGTCCGGTGGGACCGCGACGGGGCCGGCGCGCAACGGCTCGCGGCCGAGAACCTCCCCGCCGACGCCGCCCACCGCGCCGGCGCGATCAACACGGTCGAGCCCACCGTCGGCGAGCTGATCGTGTCGCTCGACGGCCGGGCTGTGCCGACCGCGTCCGGCCCGAAGCTCCTGTCGACGGCGACGGTCGTCGGCGAGGGTCTCGGTCGTCGCCGCCAGCCGAACCAGGAGGTCCGCTTCGACCGCCTCGACGTCGCCAACCAGCTGCTGCACACGCTGATCAGCCCGTCGATCGCGTATCTGCTGTTCGTCGCCGGCCTGGCGTTGATCGTGTTCGAGTTCTACACGTGCGGGATCGGGCTGGCCGGCCTCGCCGGCGCCGCCGCACTCGTCGGGGCGTTGGTCGGCTTCTCGCATCTCCCGGTCGCGTGGTGGGCCGCCGCGTTGCTCATGCTGGCCGTGTTCGGCTTCGCGGTCGACGTGCAGGCGGGCGGTCTCGGGGTGTGGACCTTCATCGGGGGTGGCGCGCTCGTAGCCGGGTCGCTGACGTTGTACGGCGGCGACGCGCGCCTCAACCCGCCGTGGTGGGTGCTCGCCATCGTCATCGTCGGCACCGCGCTCTTCATGCTCGGGGCGATGACCGCCGTGATCCGTTCGCGCTTCTCAACCCCGACGATCGGGCGCGAAGGGATCGTCGGCGAGGAGGGTCGGGCCGAGGTCGACGTCGCTCCCGACGGCGTCGTGGTCATCCAGGGAGCCCGGTGGCGAGCCCGCACCAACCGGGCCACCCCGATCGACGCCGGTGATCCGGTACGCGTCGTCGCCGTCGAGGGGCTCGTGCTCGAGGTCGAGCCCCCGGAGGGCGGCGCACGCGACTACCGCGACCGGAGCGGGCGGCGGAGCCGTGCTCGGCGGGACGGCGGGGACGGGGCGTAGCGGAGCGGAAATTCTGCGCGTTTCGGGCCTTGTCGAGTGCAGGGGAGGGGGGATACCGTCGCCCGCACTGCACGACCGGGGAGGGGGCCGGTGACGGTCCAGATCACAGACCGGGCCTGGCAGCTGCGCGCGGCGTGCCGGGGCCCGGAGTCGGCGCTCTTCTTCCCGCCGACGACTCCGGAGCGCAAGGAAGAGCGCGACCTGCGCGAAGCGAAGGCCAAGGCGATCTGTCGCGAGTGCCCGGTGCAGCCCCAGTGCCTGGAATATGCGCTCGGCATCCGCGAGCCGCACGGCATCTGGGGCGGCCTCAACGAGGCCGAGCGCCGCCTGCTCATCGCCGACGACGTGGGTTAGCGCCGCATCACGCGTCTCTGAGCGCCGCCGGGCCCGGGATGCGCTCATCGCCGCGGCGACGGGTGACTCCCTCGGCGTCGAGGTGATTGAGGATCGGCAGCACGTACTTCCGGGTCGACCCGAGGAGATCGCGCACGTCGGCCACGGTCACCGTCCCGCGGTCTCGGAGCGCAGCCTGTACCCGCCGGCGCGCCTCCTCGACCGCGCCGGACGCGAACACGATCCCGTCGAGATCGACGACGGCGCCTTCGCGCGTGAGTGAGCGCACCAAAGCCGGGTTCGCGGCGACTGACGCCGGCTCGGGCGGCGAGAACGGCGCCGCCTCGAGCGCGTCGAGAAGTGCGCGAGCCTCGGCCGAATCGGTGGCGCGGGACAGGCGCGCTGCGTCGCGCACGTAGCCA
>DATFPZ010000322.1:0-4723 GCA_035264545.1 Acidimicrobiia bacterium | reverse complement strand
TCCCGGTCACCGAGCAGACATCGGACGCGGAGCAGGCTCCCGAGCCGACGCCCACGCCGGAGCCCGCGACGGACCCGCCGGTCGACGCGTCACGGCTGGCGACCGCGTACCCGTACTCGGTCCTCGCGCCCCAGATCTGGTCACAGGGCACCGGCAGGGGCATCGGCGTCGCGGTCATCGACACGGGGATCGACGGTGGCCTGCCGGACTTCACGGCTCGGGACGGGTCGTCGCGCGTCGTCGCGTCCGTCGCCACGAACCCGAACGCCACGAATCAGGCCGACGGCTACGGGCACGGCACCCACATCGCGGGCATCATCGCCGGCGACGGCACCCGCCTGAGCGGCGATGACCCGGCGGCCGGCAAGTACATCGGAATCGCGCCGGGCGCCAGCCTCATCGCGATCAAGGCCTCCGACGACAACGGAAGCGGCACCGTGCTGGACGCCATCTACGGCCTCCAGTTCGCCGTCGACCACAAGGACGATTACAACATCCGGGTCGTCAACCTCTCCGTCTCCTCGACGACGCCCCAGGCCTACAGGACCGACCCGCTGGACGCTGCCGTCGAGTCGGCGTACTTCCATGGCATCCTCGTGGTCGCCGCCGTGGGCAACCGCGGCTCTGCCGAGGACGCCGTCTCATACGCGCCCGCGAACGACCCGTTCGCCCTCTCCGTGGGGGGCGTCGACGACCAGAACACGCAGGTCCGCGACGACGACGCGTTCGCCGACTGGTCCAGCGTCGGCACGACGCAGGACGGGTTCAGCAAGCCCGAGATCGGCGCGCCCGGCGCGCACATCGTCTCGACGCTGGCCAGGCAGAGCGCCTTCGAGGACCTCTGCCCGGCGTGCGTCGTGGACGGCGACTACATCCGCGTCGGGGGCTCGTCGATGGCGGCGCCGGTCGTGGCCGGCGTCGCAGCGCTGCTGTTCGAGCAGCATCCCGAGTGGACGCCGGACCAGGCGAAGTCGACGCTCATCGACACCGCCCGCAACGTCGCCGGCGGCGTCGACGAGGTCAACGCCCTCGCCGCCGTCTCGACCGAGACGCCGTCCTCCGGCGTCAACGACGGCGTCGTACCGAACGACCTCGTCGACTCGACCGCCGGCGAGATCGACTACACGCGCTCGAGCTGGGGGCGCTCCAGCTGGGGCGCCGCCCCGGAGACCATGGAGGCCGACTGGGCTCGCTCCAGCTGGGGTTGCACCTGCGGAACCTCGGACACGAACGCTCTCGACGGGACCCGCTCCAGCTGGGGGAGCGCTACGTGGCTGTCGCGGTGATCCAGCTGAGGTGGGCACCGATCATGGTCGGAATCGCCGCCGACCTCGTGCGCCGTAGCCGTGCGTCTTGGGGTCGGATCTGGCCCGCCGAACCAGGAATCCGTCGCCCGAGCGCTCGACCTCCTCGACGATGAGGAAGGGATCGCCGGTTCGAGGCCGCCACACCGTGCAGTGAGCGCTCGATTCGCCGGTCTCGTCGTTGCGCATGGCCCCCGGGATGTCGACGCCGTCGCGCTGACGTTCGACGACGGTCCGGGCACCGTCACGCCGGCCATCCTGACGATCCTGCGCGACCGGGGAGCGCGGGCGACGTTCAACGTCCTCGGCGCTCGAGTCCGCCACGGCGCGCCGCTCGTCCGCCGCGCAGTCGCCGACGGGCACGAGCTCGGCGTGCATGGCTGGCGTCATCGCGACCTCTCACGCGATCCGGTGCGGGCGTGGGCCGAGATCTCGCGCGCGTCGGCGACGATCCGCGCCGTCAGCGGCGTGGTCCCTCGCGTCTTCCGGCCACCGCTGGGAGCCACGTCGCACCTTCTGGCGCTGGCCGCAAGAGCGGCGGGTCTCGTCACGGTGACGTGGGACGTCGACCCGCGCGACTTCAGCGAGCCGGGCGCCGAGACCATCCGCGAGCGTGTCGCGGCAGGCGTCCGGCCCGGTTCGATCGTGCTGCTTCACGACGATCGGCCAGGGTTGCTGGCGACGGCCGTCGCCCTGGACGGCATCCTCGATGACCTGGCCGAACGTGGTCTTGCCACGGTGACGTCGAGCCGGCTCCTGGCGGTCGAGAGATCCCGAGACGAGGGCGTCATCCCACGTTCCCTTCGCACCTCCTCCGCTCAGGCCTGGAAGCGGCCGCCGGCGTAGATCACCTGGTGCCATGTCGGCGTGCCGGGGTCGCTCTCGAGGCCCTTCAGCCGCTCGGCGGTGTCGCGGAACGCCGGATCGTCATGCCACTGCTGCCACGCGTCCCGGCTCTCCCAGAGCCCCACGATCACGCGAGCGTTGGCGTCGCCTTCCGGCGTGAGGATCGAGCCGCCGATCCAGCCCGGTGAGGTCTCGGCGGCCGTCATGCGATCGCGCATGACGGCTTCCCAGTCCGGCGCCGAGCCGTCGTTGAGAACGACGCGCGTGATGACCGATTCCATTGCAGTCCTCCTCTCGCTGCGTTTCACGCCTCGCGGTGGCGCCGCGGCGGCGTTCGTCCTTCCGGTTGTGACGGCGGCGTCCGCGGGTGCGCGGGCGGCAGCGCTCGGGAGGCGACCGAGCGCCGCGTGACCGTGATCCTCTCGCCATGATGGAGGATGTCGAGCGGCTCCCCGTCGAGCAGCTCGTAGGAGGCGGCGTCCGAGCGCACCTCGACACGGAGCCGCCGGCCGCGGTAGAGCAGGCGGAAGCACAGTCGCGCGAGTCGCGACGGTAGTCGGGGCGCGAAGGCCAGCGTGTCACCGCAGTCGCGCATCCCGCCGAAGCCGGCGACGGCCACCAGCCAGCTCCCGGCCAGCGAGGCCAGGTGCAGCCCGTCCTTGGTGTTGAACGCGAGGTCCCGAAGGTCGATGAACGCGGTCTCGCCGAAGTAGTCGTAGGCGAGCTCGAGGTGGCCGACCTCGGCGGCCACGATCGCCTGGATGGAGGCCGACAATGACGAGTCACGCACCGTGATGCGCTCGTAGTAGTCGAAGTCGCGCGCCTTCTGTTCGGCGTCGAAGTGCTCACCGCAGGTGTAGAGGGCGAGCACAAGATCGGCCTGCTTGACGACCTGGCTGCTGTAGAGCGCGTAATAGGGATGGTGGAGCAGCAGCGGGTAGTCGTCGGGCGGGACCCGCTCGAAGTCCCATTGCCGGTAGCGGGTGAACAGCTCGGACTGGGCGGTCACCTTGAGCTCGTCGTCGTAGGGGATCGCCACGGCCGCGGCAGCGTCGCGCCAGCTGGCGATCTCCTCCTGGTCGACGTCGAGCTCGGCGGCGCGCTGCGGGTGGCGGATGGCGAGGTCTGCGGCGAAGCCCAGGTTCCGGGCCGCCATCAGGTTCGTGTAGACGTTGTTGTCGATCAGGGCCGTGTACTCGTCGGGCCCGGTGACACCGTCGATGCGGAACGCGCCCCCGGCGTCGTGGTGCCCGAGGGCGCGCCACAGGCGCGCCGTGGCGACGACCAGCTCGAGGCCGGGGCCCTGCTCGAACGCTTCGTCGCCGGTCGCGGCGAGGTAGCGGCGAACGGCGTCCGCGATGTCCGCGTTGATGTGGAACGCGGCCGTCCCGGCGGGCCAGTACCCGGAGCACTCCTGACCGCGGATCGTCCGCCACGGGAACGCGACGCCCGCCAACCCGAGCTCGCGCGCCCGCTCGGCGGCCAGGTCCCTCGTGCTGTGTCGCCACTGCAGCGCGTCCCGTGCCGCGTCCGGTGCGACGTAGGTGAGGACGGGCACGGTGTAGGTGTCCATGTCCCAGAACGAATGCCCGTCGTAGCCGCGACCGGTGAGGCCCTTGGCCGGGATCGCGCGCTGCTCCGCCCGGGCGCCGGCCTGGACGACGTGGAACAGCGCGAAGCGAACCGCCTGCTGTAGCGCTGGATCGCCGTCGAGCTCGACGTCCGCGCGGTCCCAGAAGTCGTCGAGGTAGGCGCGCTGCTCGTCGGCGAGCCCGTCGAAGCCGGACTTGCGCGCCGCGGCCAGCGCGGCGTCGACCTGGTCGCGCACCGAGGGCAGCGAGCGCACGCTCGACCAGCCGTAGGCGAGGAGCTTGTCGACCTTCAGCGGCTCGCCGGGCGCGATGTCCGCCGTCACGGTCAGCCGGCCGAGGTCGTCGTGGCTCTCGATCGCCGTGACGTAGCCCTCCGGCCCTTCGATCTCGTGGTCCATCCCGGCCGCCATCCGCAGCCGGCTGCGCTTGGTGATGTGCACGAGCACCGCGCGCAGGCGGTGGGTGGAGTGGTTCTCGGACTCCAGCGGGGCGGCGAGCGCGGCGGCGGCTCGCGGGTCCTTGGTGAGCACGGGCACCGGCTCGTTGGAGACCAGCTCGCTCTGCACGACCACGCGCAGCGGGCCCTCCAGCGGCTCCACCTCGTAGCGGATCGCGGCCGCCGAGCGCTGGGTGAAGGAGACCAGCCGCGTCGACTTCACGCGCACGGCGCCGCCGGTCGGCGAGCGCCACTCGACGAGCCGCGTCAGCAGCCCGGAGCGCCAGTCCAGCGTGCGCTCGTGGCGCAGCAGCTCACCGTAGCGGATGTCGAACGGCTCGTCGTCGACGAGCAGCCGGATGATCTTGCCGTTGGTGACGTCGACGACCGTCTGGCCGTCCTCGGGGTTGCCGTAGGCCGCCTCGGCGTACGGCAGCGGGCGCGTCTCGTAGAACGCGTTCAGGTAGGTGCCGGGCAGCCCGAACGGCTCACCCTCGTCGAGGTTGCCGCGCAGGCCGATATGGCCGTTGGAGAGCGCGAAGACC
>DATFPZ010000321.1:0-9532 GCA_035264545.1 Acidimicrobiia bacterium | reverse complement strand
CGAGCTGCTGCGGGCCGAGCGCCTGCACGGAGCCGGCGCTGACGTCGAGGTCGAGCACCTTTCCGAGCTGGGCCGGGTCGGCGATCGTGACGTTCTCGGTGCCGGTGCCGACGAGCGCGCGTCCCCGCCCGAGGCCGGTAGCTGTCTGCACCTCGGGCAGCTGGCCGATGTCGGATGCGAGCTGAGGGCTGATCCCGCCGCCGCCGAAGCCGCCCTCAGAGATGACCAAGTCGCCCTTGAACGAGTTCGTCACGCTGTCGTCGATGGCGGCTTTGAGCGACGCCGCGAAAATGGTGAACAGCGTCACCACGCCCACGCCGACCATCAACGCGGCCGCGGTCCCGGAGGTCCGCCGGGGGTTCCGCATCGCGTTCTGGCGCGCGAGCGAGCCGGTGACGCCCCGCAACCACTGCAGCGGCGCGCCGATGACACCGCTCGCCGGGCGGGCCACGACGGGCCCGAACACGACGACGCCGCCGATCGTGAGCAGCGCGCCGAGCCCGGCGAGACCGAGCACGGAATCGCCACCACTGAGCACGGCGCTCAGCACGACCGCCACGCCGATCGCGGTCAACGCGAGTCCGGTGACCGCTCGGCCTGCCGAAGCGGTCGTGCGCTCGACGGACACGTCCCGGATGGCGGCGAGGGGCGCGACCCGCGACGCCTTGACCGCAGGCGCGACGCCGGCGACGAGCGTGACGACCACGCCCACGATCATCCCGATCACTGCCACGGAGGCGTTGAACACGAGGCCACCGGCGGGCAGGGAGAATCCGAAGGCATCGAACATGCCCTTGAGCAGCCCGGCGATGCCGACACCACCGAGAAGACCGACTGCCGATGCGACGATGCCCACCAGCAATGCCTCGACGACCACCGAAGCCAGAATCTGACCCCGGCCGGCACCGATCGCGCGGAGCAACGCCGATTCCCGGGTGCGCTGGGCCACGATGATCGAGAACGTGTTGTAGATGCTGAAGGTGGCGACCAACAACGCGACCCCGGCGAACACGGTGAGGAACGTCGTGAACAGGTCGAGGAACTCCTCGTTGATGTCACTCGTGTTCTCGCTGGTGAGCTTCTCCCCGGTGATCGCTTCCACATCGGCGGGCAGCACGCGCTGGACCCGGTTCAGGAGCTCGTCCTGCGACACGCCCGATTGCGCCTTGACGGCGATGCTTCCCACCTGATCGGTTCGATCGATCAGGTGCTGCTGCGCGCTCTCGAGCGTGAACGCGGTGAAGGTGACCTGGCCGAGACCGTTCGACGAGCCGAACGTCGCGATGCCGACGATCTTCACCTGGACCGGCTCCGGCGTCTGGACAGTCGTGGTATCGCCGATCCGCAGGTCGCCGTTGTCGGCGGCGCCTTGATTGATCACGACCTCGTCGTCGGCGCGGGGCTCCCTTCCCTCGGCGAGCTGGTACGGGTTGAGGTCGCGGTTCTCGATCCAGTTGCCGGCGAGCGTGGGCGGCCCGTTGCCGCCGAGCTTGTCGCCGTTCTTGCCGACGAGCTGACCGAAGCCCTCGACGGAGCCTTCGGCGGCGGCGACGCCCTCGACGTCGCGCACCGTATCGACGAGCGACGCGTCGAGGAGCCCGCGCTGGCTGTCGGGCTCGCCGGGATCGGTGCTCAGCTTCGAGGCATGGCGGACCACGACGTCGGTGCCCGCGTTGGCCTCGGTGAACAGGTCGTCGAAGTTTCCTCGCAGCGTGTCGCCGAGCACGAGCGTTCCCGAGAGGAACGCCACGCCGAGGAACACGGCGAGGAACGTGCCGACGAGCCGGCGCTTGTGGGCGAGGAGTCCCTTGAACATGACGGTGCCCATGGCTCAGCCTCCCAACTGCTTCATGAGGTCGATCACGGACTCGGCGGTGGGGTCGGCGAGCTCGCCGACGATCTTCCCGTCGCCGAGGAACACGACCCGATCCGCGTACGCGGCCGCGACCGGGTCGTGGGTGACCATGACGATCGTCTGCGTCAGGTCGCGGACGGCCTGCGACATGAACCCGAGGATCTCGGTGCCCGACTTCGAGTCGAGGTTCCCGGTCGGCTCGTCAGCGAACACGACGTCGGGTCGGCTGGCGAGCGCGCGGGCGACTGCCACTCGCTGCTGTTGGCCGCCCGACAGCTCGCTCGGCCGGTGCGTGAGGCGGTCCCGAAGACCGACCGTGTCGATCACGTTGTCGACCCACGCGCGATCCGGCTTCCGGCCCGCCAATCGCATGGGCAGCGTGATGTTCTCGCGCGCGTCGAGCGTCGGGATGAGGTTGTAGGACTGGAACACGAAGCCGATGCGATCACGGCGCAGCACGGTGAGCTGCTTCTCCGAGAGCGCGCCGAGCTCGACGTCGCCGAGGAACACCCGCCCCGAGGTGAGCGAGTCGAGCCCGGCCAGGCAGTGCAGCAACGTCGACTTGCCCGACCCGGACGGTCCCATGATGGCGGTGAAGCGCCCGCCCTCGAACGAGACGTCGACGTCGTCGAGGGCGCGAATCGCCGCCTCGCCGCGGCCGTACACCTTGGTGGCGGCCTCCGCGCCGGCGGCGGCGGTACGGGGCGGTGCAGTCGTTGCAACCATGTCGGTGCTCCTTCCGTTGTGTCCGACCGGGTCAGTGTCGAGAACGGGAGGTGCACCGTCATCCGTCGAGGAGCGACTCTTCGCCTACGCGCCCGTGCGTAGCGCAGCGGTCGCGTACGCCCGTGGTGTTACGGGGAGATCTCTATCGCGAGCCGGGCGTGACGAGGCCCGACTCGTACGCGGCGACGACCAGCTGGGCACGGTCGCGGGCATTGAGCTTCACCATCGCCCGGCTCACGTGCGTGCGGGCGGTTGCCGGGCTCACGAACAGCTCCTCGGCGATCTCGTCGTTGCTGAGCCCGGCGGCGACCAGCGCCATCACCTCGCGCTCCCGATCGGTGAGCACCGACAGCGAGGGCGGCGACGCGGCAGCGCGCTCGGGCCGGGCCACGAACTCGGCGACGAGGCGCCGCGTCACCCCCGGCGAGAGCAGCGACTCTCCGTCGGCGACCACGCGCACCGCCCGGACGAGCTCCGCCGGCTCGGTGTCCTTCACGAGGAATCCGCTCGCCCCCGCGCGCAGCGCCTCGAACACGTACTCGTCGACCTCGAACGTCGTGAGGATCAGCACCCGCACAGATGCATTGGCCTCGTCGGCCACGATCCGGCGAGTTGCCTCGAGGCCGTCGAGCTCGGGCATGCGGATGTCCATGAGCACCACGTCGGGTCGGGTGCGCTGCACGACCTCGATCGCCTGGGCCCCGTCGTCGGCCTCGCCCACCACCTCGACGTCGTCCTCGGCGTCGATGAGAACGCGGAACCCGGCTCGTACCAGTGCCTGGTCGTCGGCCAGCGCGACGCGGATCAATCCGCCTCCATGCTGATCGGCAGTCG
Organism: Acidimicrobiia bacterium; assembly: GCA_035264545.1. Lineage (GTDB taxonomy): Bacteria > Actinomycetota > Acidimicrobiia > IMCC26256 > JACDBD01 > JALZAA01. The sequence goes on along the minus strand of DATFPZ010000321.1, from coordinate 6,117 downwards.
GGCCCACACGCGGAAGCCGCCGGAGAAGCGCGGCCCCGCTTCGACCCGTCCGCCGACCGCCTCGGCCCGCTCCTGCATGCCGGCGATGCCGTGGCCCGCCTCGCCGGAAGCGCCGTTGCTGCCGTGGCCGTCGTCGGTGACCTCGAGCTCCACGAACGCGGCCTTGTAGTCCAGCGTGACCGTCGCTTCGTGCGCCTGCGCGTGGCGCACCACGTTCGTGAGCGACTCCTGCACGATCCGGTAGCCGGCGACGTCGACCGCACCTGGCAGCGGGCGCGGCTCGCCGCGTACGCCGACCTCGACGGGGAGCCCGGCGCGTGCCGCCGCCTCGAGCAGCGGGTCGAGCCGGGCGAGGCTGGGCGTCGGGGCCCGGGGTGCATCGTCGTCGTCCGCCCGCAACGGCCCGATCGTCGATCGAAGCTCGGCGAGCGCTTCGCTGCTCGCGGCCTTGATGGCGAGGAGCGCGTCGTGGGCCTGCTCGGGTCGACGGTCCATGACGTGGATGGCCGCCCCCGCCTGCACGTTGATGCTGGCGATGCTGTGGGCGATGACGTCGTGGAGGTCGCGGGCGATGCGAAGCCGCTCGTCGGCGACCCGGCGGCGCGCCTCCTCCTCGCGCGTCTCCTCCAGGTATCGCGCCCGCTCCTCGAGGCCGGCGAGGTAGGCGCGGCGGGTGCGCAGGCCGTCGCCCCAGAACCACGCCGCCGCCGTCCAGCCGATCGACAGGAGCGGCCACGCCCCCTCGTCGAAGCCGAACGCGACGAAGTGGGGGATGACGAGCGCGGCGAGGGCCACGGACGCGACCACGAGCGACCGTCGCCGCTCGGTCGAGACCGCCACCGCGAGCACCATGACGAAGAACGTCAGATAGATGGGCCCGCCGGCGTAGTCGCGGGCCGTATACACCCAGAGCAGCACGGTGACGACAGCGAGGCCGACGATCGGCGCCGCACGCCGCAAGGCGAGCATGGCGCCGGCGCCGCCGATGACGATGTAGCCGATGGCGTCGAGGCTGCGTTCTCCGTCGCCGGGCTCGATCTTCGCCGTGATCAGCACCATGGCCACGATCGCGCCGAGCGCGAGCAGGCCGTCGAGCACCCACGGGCGCCGGGTGCGGTCGACGAAGGCCATCAGCCACCACGGTACGGCTCGTCGTCGCCGAAGGCATCCGCCCGCGGGCGTAGATGTCGCCTACGTCGGGCGGCGTACGTTGGCGGCTGTGCGGCGCATCTCCGATCGCGAGCGGCGAGCGAGGCTCGCGATCCTTCACCACCTGGCGCCCTCCGCCAAGGCGACGGATGTCGTGGCGCTCGCCGGGCAGATGGTCGGCCTCCACTCGACCGACCCCGCGACCGTCGTCCTCGCCGCCGCCGCCCGCGTGAAGCCGCCGACCGTCGAAGGCGTCGAGCGGGCGCTGTACGACGACCGGACCCTCGTTCGCACGCTGTGCATGCGCCGGACGCTCTTCGTCATCCCGATCGAGCTCGTGCCGATCGTGCAGGCCGCCGTGACTGATGCGCTCGTCGCTCCCGAGCGCACGCGGACCGTGCGCATGATCGAGGGGGCCGGCATCGCCCGGGACGGCGCACGGTGGCTGCGCCACGCCGAAGCCGAGACGATGGCTGCGATCGAGGCGCGCGGCGAGGTCACCGGGGCGGATCTCTCGAAGCTGGTGCCGCGCCTGCGCAAGCAGATCCCGTACGGCGAGGGCAAGACCTGGGCCGGCAAGATGGGCATGACGACGCGGGTGCTGTTCCTGCTCGCGTGCGAGCAGCGAGTCGTGCGCGGCCGGCCGGTGGGCTCCTGGACGAGCACCCGTTACCGGTGGGCGCCGATGGCGTCGTGGCTGCCGGAGGGCATTCCGGCCCTGAAGCCGGACGAGGCGCGCGCTGAGCTGGCGCGGCGCTGGCTGGCCGCGTTCGGGCCCGGGACGGTCGCGGACCTCAAGTGGTGGACGGGCTGGACGCTGGGCCAGACCCGCAAGGCGATCGCCGAGCTCGACACGGTGGAGGTCGCGCTCGACCACGGCGCCACCGGGATCGTGCTCGCCGGCGACGACGCGCCCGTGCGGTCGCCGAAGCCGTGGGCGGCCCTCCTGCCGAGCCTCGACCCGACCACGATGGGCTGGGCCGAACGGGCGTGGTACCTCGGCCCGCACAAGTCGGCGCTGTTCGATCGCGCCGGCAACGCCGGGCCCACCGTGTGGTGGGAAGGTCGCATCGTCGGCGGCTGGACCCAGCGGGCCGACGGCGAGATCGTCTGGCGGGCGCTCGACGACATCGGCCGGGACGGGCGACACGCGGTGGAGCGGCAGATCGAGCGCCTCCAGGCCTGGCTGGATGGCGCCGTCGTCCTTCCGCGGTTCCCGACCCCGCTCTTCCAGGAGCTCCGCCGATAGGTTGTATGCCTTGACAGGCACATAACCAGCTGGCTATGTTGGCCGGCATGGCGGTGACCACGTTCGACGTGCTGGCCGAGCCCCGGCGCCGGGACATCCTCGATCTCCTCCGGGTGCGGGAGCGCTCGGTGGGGGAGCTGGTCGAGGGGATCTCCCTCAGCCAGCCCGGGGTGTCGAAGCACCTGCGGGTGCTACGCGAGGCCGGCCTCGTCGAGGTCCGGATCGACGCCCAGCGGCGCTGGTACCGGGTGCGTGCCGAGCCGCTCGCCGAGATCGACGCCTGGCTCGCGCCGTACCGGCGGTTCTGGACCGAGCGCCTCGACGCCCTGGAACGCCACCTCGACGACGACGCCGGCAGAGAGACGACGAACGAGACCGACAAGGAGGGGTAGCAATGGCCACGAACCCGACCCCCCAGGCGATGGCCGACGGCACGGTCGAAGAAGTCGACGGCCGGTACGTCCTGCGCTTCGAGCGCCGGTTGCAGCATCCGGTCGAGAAGGTCTGGGACGCCATCACCCGGCCCGAACGGATCCCGGAGTGGTGGGGCGAGGGCGACGTCGAGCTCGAGCTCGTCGAAGGCGGGAAGTACGACGTTCGCACCACGGGGCCGCCGGAGCTCGTCGAGGCGGTCATCGCCGAGGCCGGCGAGGACGGGTTGACCCAACACAACACCGTGCTCCGCGTCGATCCGCCGGTCCTCTTTGAGCACACATTCGGCGGTCCCGACTCGATCGCGCGTTGGGAGCTGCAGCGGGATGCGGACGGTTGTCGCTTGACGCTCACGCACACGGAGCCCCCCGGCTTCGACATTGCCAATGGCCCGCGCGACCTCGGCGGCTGGCACACGGTGCTCGATCGCCTCGGCGCGGTGCTCGACGGCAAGCCGGTCCCTTGGCAGAAGGCGGATTGGGAGGGACACCGCGACCGTTACGCCGCCAAGTTGGAGGGCTGAGCATGACACTCGCGATCGAAGCGCATCGTCTCGTGAAGTCGTTCGGTGAGACACGAGCCGTCGACGGCGTCGATCTCGCCGTGCGTCCCGGCGCGGTCTACGGGTTCCTCGGCCCGAACGGCGCCGGGAAGACCACCACGATTCGAATGCTCGCCACCCTCGTCGAGCCGGACTCCGGCACGGCCCGCGTGCTCGGTCACGACGTCGTCCGCGACGCCGATGCGGTGCGGCGACGGGTCAGCCTGACCGGTCAGTTCGCGTCGGTCGACGAGGATCTCACGGGCGGGGAGAACCTCGTCTTGCTCGCCCGCCTGCACGGCTACTCGCGAGCGCGGACGGGAGCGCGGGCTGACGAGCTCCTCGATGCGTTCGGGCTGAGCGACGCAGGCGCGCGTCAGGTCAAGACGTACTCAGGCGGCATGCGGCGCCGGCTCGACATCGCGGCGAGCCTCGTCGTCACACCCGAGCTGATGTTCCTCGACGAGCCGACCACCGGCCTCGACCCGCGCAGCCGCAACCAGGTATGGGAGATCATCCGCGCGTTGGTCACGGACGGCACGACCGTGCTGCTCACGACGCAGTATCTCGAAGAGGCCGATCAGCTCGCGGACCGGATCGCCGTCGTCGACCGGGGCCGGGTGATCGCCGAGGGCACGAGCGGCCAGCTCAAGGCCTCGCTCGGATCGGGCGCCTTGCACGTGCGGTTGGGCGAGCCCGATCGCCGCACGGAGGCTGAGCGCGTCTTGTCGGACGCGCTCGGGGTTGCCGTGCACCTCGAGCCCGACCCGGCGACGCTGTCGGCCACGGTCTCGGATCCCGAACGCGTCGCCCGGGCACTGACGGAGCTCTCGCGCGCCGAGGTCCCTGTCACGGAGTTCGCGCTCGGACAGCCGAGCCTGGACGAGGTGTTCCTCGAACTGACCGGCCGTCCCGTCGAGGAAGCCGAAGCGGAGGAGGACGCAGCATGACGACGACCGCGATCAAGCCCGCTGCGGACCAGACGCTGCGATCGGTGCTCGCCGCGCGCGTCGAGGACACGCGTCCTGGAGCGCTGTCGGCGTCACTGACGTTCGGATGGCGGGCGCTGCTGAAGTTGAAGCACGACCCGCAGCAGGTGTTCGACGCGCTCATGTTCCCGATCATGTTCACATTGATGTTCACGTACCTGTTCGGGGGCGCACTCGCCGGGTCGACCCACGAGTACCTGCAGTTCTTCTTGCCCGGGGTCTTCGTGTTCACGGTCGTGATGCTGACCATGTACACCGGCGTCGGGCTCAACATGGACGTCTCGCAGGGCGTGTTCAATCGCTTCCGGTCGCTCCCGATCTGGCGCCCCGCTGTGCTCGTGGGCTCCCTGATCGGTGACGCTGTGCGCTACACGCTCGCCGCCGCCGTCGTCGTCGGGCTCGGGCTGGCGCTCGGCTTCCGTCCCAGCGGTGGAGTCGCCGGCGTGGTGATGTCGCTGGTACTGGTGCTCGTGTTCGCGTTCAGCCTGTCCTGGGTGTTCACGACGCTCGGCCTCGTCGTGAAGTCGCCGGCCGCCGTGCAGGGCGTGAGCATGCCGTTGCTGTTCCCGTTCGTCTTCGCGAGCAACCTGTTCGTGGACCCCGACACCATGCCGGGATGGCTGCAGGCGGTTGTCGACGTCAACCCCTTCAGCCTGACCGTGAGCGCGGTGCGCGACCTGATGGACGGCACCGTTCCCGCCGGCCAGATCGGGTGGGTGCTGGTGGCGTGCGCAGCGATCGTCGCCGTCTTCGCGCCGCTCACGATGCGGCTGTACGGCACCAAGCCGTCGGCGGACGCCGTCTGAGGCTCGCGGGCGTCGGCGGGCGCTACGTCGCGGCGTGCGCCGCCGCACCGGCCGCGCACTCACAGAGGAAGCGGCGCAGGCCGCGCTCGAGGAGCCATCCGGTCCCGAACACCTTCGGAGCGAACGACGCCTGCCAGCGAATCGTGGTCCCGTCGCCGTCTGGTTCGAGGTCGATCTGCGCCCGGTAGTCCCGGACCGGCAGACCCGAGAGCGAGACGTAGCCGAAGCGCCGGCCGGGGACGATCTCGACGATCTGGTCGCGGCCTGTGGTCCTGCCCCGGCGGAACACCCGGATCGCTCCCACTCCCTCGGGCGGCGGGTCGCCGGCCCTTTCGAGCTCGAACGATTCGATCGGCGACCAGCTCGGCCAGGTGTCGCCGTCGACGAGCAACGCGAACACGGCGTCCGGTGCCGCGGTTGAATGCTTCGCGACCTCGACGTGGCGCCGTCCCACGACGCTCCTTGTACCAGACGAACGGGAATGGGCCGGCGCGGGAGCCGGTTGCAGCGCGTCGTGGATCTCGCCCAAGGCGTCGTCGTTTCCGTGAACGTCGGCCGCTCCCGACCCGTCGAGCGCGACGGGAAGCCCGCCAGCACGGCGATTTGGAAGTCACCGGTGAAAGGCCGCGTCGCGGCGCACGGTGTGAACCTCGCCGGCGACGAGCAGGCCGACCGAGCCGTGCACGGCGGGTACGACAAGGCCGTGTACGCGTACTCGATCGAGGACACCCGCTGGTGGGAGGCGGAGCTCGGCCGGGCGATCGGACCGGGCGGGTTCGGCGAGAACCTCACCGTCGAAGGGCTCGATCCGGTCGCGTCCGTCGTGGGGGAGCGGTGGCACGTGGGGACTGCGGTGCTCGAGGTGAGCGAGCCCCGACTGCCGTGCTGGAAGCTCGGCCTGCGCATGGGAGACGCGTCCTTCCCGCAGCGCTTCACCCGTGCCGCCCGCCC
>DATFPZ010000320.1:0-9625 GCA_035264545.1 Acidimicrobiia bacterium | reverse complement strand
AGGACCTGCTCGTGGTTGATGCCGAGTAGCTCCTGGATGCGGATGATCTCCTTGGCGTGGGTGAACGCTTCGGCGGTGCTGCCCTCGTTGGCGTTCCGGATCGCCGAGTACACGAGGTAGAACGCGACGATGGCGAGGATCTCGAGCCACCAGTAGATGTAGTGCCCGTCGCGGAGCCGTCGTCCGCCCGGCAGCCGAGGAAGCACACGGCCCTCGGGCCGCTCAAGGATGCTCACGGGTTGGTCGTGTCGCCGCCCGACCGCATGGCCGAGCGCACGGCGCGCTGGCCCATGGCAAAAGCCGGCGCGCCGAGCAGGCTCACGATGAGCAGCATCCCGTACCAGAAGAGGCCGAGGGCGACGGCGCTCGACGTCGATACGCCGAGCGGATGCAGCAGTAGCACGAGCAGTCCCTCGCGGACACCGAACCCGCTCACGGAGAGCGGGACAACTTGTCCCATCGCGACGGCCGGAATGAACGCGATCACGGCCGCGTTCGGGATCGAGATGTCGAGGGCCTGCACCGCGCAGTACAGCGCGGCGACGACCGAAAGTTGATAGACGACCGCCGCGCCGAGGACGCCGAATGCGTCGCGGGGTTGGCGCCGGAGTCGGTCGATGCCGACGTGCACCGCGCCGACGAATCGCATCCAGTTCTCATGCTCGGCGAACCGGCCCGCGAGCTTCTGGTGCCCGGCGACCACGAGAATCAGCGCGAGCAGTACCAGCGTGCCGAACGCGATCGCGAGGGCGATCCATGCGTGGTTGTTGTCGAGCAGCGAAGGACGGAGCAGGAAGCCGATGAACACGAGCAGCGGCAGTGCGATGAACCCCGACAGTCGTTCCAGGACGACCGAGGCGAACGCCACACTGCCCGACCCGGTCGTCGTCGCGCCCCGGCTCACGCGCACCACGTCGCCGCCGATCGTCGACGGGAGCACGTTCCCGACGAACTGCCCTGCGAAGTAGTGCTTCGTGAGCGTCCGCAACGGGACGCGGACGTCGAACACGTCGAGCACACGCTGCCAGCGCCAGGCCGAGAGGACGATGCCGAGCCCCGTGATGACCACTCCGGCGGCGAGGAAGGCGAGCGTCGAGAAGTGACGCCGCTCGGGGAGCAGGTCCTCCGGGTGGATCTTCGCGACCAGCACCGCGAGCAGCACCGCACTGACGATGACACGGAGCCATCGCCCCAGAGACTGGCGGCGTGACGCTGGCGCGCTGTCGGTCACGGCCATCGGCGTAGCCTACAAGCGCCTCCTGGCCTGCCCTGACGACGTCGGGGACGATGGAGGCGACGTCCGGGAGGGGAAATCGGCATGCGGATGACCATGGACGACAGCGTGGCTCTCGAGGTCACCGACGCCGGCAGCGGGCCGGGGCTGCTGCTTGTGCACGGGTTCGGCGGCGCCAAGGAGGACTTCGCCGACCACGTCGATGCCTTGGCGGCGCGCCACCGAGTGGTCACTTTCGATCACCGCGGCCACGGCGCGAGCGACAAGCCGGACGACGCGGCCGCGTACTCGCTCGACCGGATGGCCGTGGACGTGCTCGCAGTCGCCGACGGGCTCGGCATCGACGCCTTTCGGCTGCTGGGCCACTCGATGGGCGGCATGGTGTCGCGGCGGGTCGTGCTGGCGGAACCGGAGCGGATCGATGCGCTCGTGCTCATGGACACGTCACCGGGGCCGATCCCGAGCCTCGACCCGGAGCTGGCCGAGCTCGCCGCCGGGATCATGGTCGAGCAGGGCAAGGGCGTACTCAAGCCGATGCTCGACGAGGCTGGAACGCTCGAGTCGCCCGCGCACCTGCGCCTCCTCGCCGAACGGCCCGAGATGCTGGAGTACGAGGAGCGGAACTGGCAGGCGTTGTCGGGGGTGATGTGGGCGACGATGCTGCGTGAGATCGTGCACCAGCCCGACCAGCTCGAGCTGCTCGCCGCTGTGCATTGTCCGACACTGGTCATCGTCGGCGATCAGGACGAGCCGTTCGTCGACGCGTCGCGCGACATGGCCGCCACCATCCCGGGCGCCGAGTTGGTCGTCGTGCGCGACGCCGGTCACTCGCCGCAGCTCGAGAATCCCGGCCCATGGTTCGAGGCGCTGGACGGCTTCCTGCTCGGGGTCGAGCGCGCGCCGGCCGCGTGACCGAGCAGCTCGAGGCCGACGGCGGCCGGCTGGCGGCCGAGGCGCTGCGCCGCCACGACGTCGACACGCTCTTCACGCTGTCGGGCGGGCACCTCTTTCCTCTCTACGACGGCTGCGTGCAGACCGGCATCCGGCTGGTCGACACACGCCACGAGCAGACGGCGACGTTCGCGGCCGAGGGCTGGGCCAAGGTGACCCGCCGGTCCGGCGTCGCCGCGCTGACCGCAGGGCCCGGCGTCACCAACGGGGTGAGCGCCATCACGTCGGCTTCGCTCAACGGGACGCCGATGCTCGTGATCGGTGGGCGCGCACCGCAGGCCCGGTGGGGTGGCGGGTCGTTGCAGGAGCTCGACCACGTTCCGATCGTCGCGTCGATCACGAAGGTGGCGCGCACCGCAGCGTCGCCCGAACAGATCCCGGAGCTGGTCGACGCCGCGCTGCGCGCCGCGTGCACGCCCCATCGTGGTCCGGCGTTCGTCGACGTCCCGCTCGACGCGTGGGGTACAGGCTCGGCGACGCTTCCCGATCCTCCCCGGCCCGGTGAGCTGGCCGGTGCCGCGCCCGACGGCGACGCGATCGCGGCGGTCGCCAAGCTCGTCGACGAAGCCGACCGACCGGTCCTCATGGTCGGGGCCGACGTCTTCTGGGCGCGAGGAGAGGACGCCCTGCGCGCCTTCGCGGAGGCCGCCCGGCTGCCCGTCTTCGCCAACGGCCTGGGGCGCGGGCTGCTGCCGGCCGACCATGAGCTCGCCTTCTCGCGGGTACGGGGCGCAGCCTTCGCCGAGGCCGACCTGGTCGTGGTGGCGGGCGCGCCGCTGGACTTCCGTCTCGGGTTCGGACGGTTCGGCGATGCCCGTGTCGTGCACCTGGCCGACTCGACCGCCGGCGTCGCACGAAGCGTGGACCTCGCGGCCGGCGCGGCGGGGGACCTCGCCCAGATGCTCGCAGCACTCGCTGGCGCGACGCGCGTGTCGCCGTCGAGCCGCGAGCGCGTCGCATGGGTGGCGCGGCTACGCGCCGAGGAGGACGCGCGCCGAGCCCGCGAGGCCGACGACCTGGACGCCGACGCGTCGCCGATCCGGCCGACGCGCGTCTACGGCGAGCTCCGCCGGCGCCTCGACCGCGACGCGATCGTGATCGGCGACGGCGGCGACTTCGTGTCGTACGCGGGGAAGTACGTCGACACGTACCGGCCCGGCGGCTTCATCGACCCCGGCCCGTACGGCTGCCTCGGCACTGGGTGCGGGTACGCGCTCGCCGCCGCGCTCGCGCATCCGGGGCGGCAGGTCGTCGTGATGTGGGGCGACGGCGCCCTCGGGTTCTCGCTCGGTGACCTCGACACCCTCGTGCGCTTTGGCGCCGACGTCGTCGGGATCGTCGGTAATAACGGGATCTGGGGTCTCGAGAAGCATCCGATGCGGCTCATCTACGGCTACGACGTCGTCGCCGAGCTGCGTCCCGGGACGCGCTACGACGAGGTGATGACCGCGCTCGGCGGTCACGGCGAGCTCGTCGCCGAACCCGGGGCGATCGGGCCCGCGCTCGACCGCGCGTTCGCGACGCCGGGGCCGTCGCTGGTGAACGTCCTCACGGACCCGGAGGACGTGTACCCGCGGTCGAGCAACCTCGCTTAGTCGGAGGAACGCGCGAACTCGAAGCCGTAAAGCGGTCCGCACGGCCTCCACTCGCCGTCGATCTCCTCCAGCCGCATGCGGACGAACCTGTCAGTGCCGTCAAGGTCGTCCGGGCTCAGTTCGACCTTCACGGTGGCGCGGCTGCCGTCGCGGTTCACGTCGAACGGCGAGACCTCGTACTCATCGACGTCGAGGTCGGCGGCAGCGCCAGCGAGGCCTTCGGGCGACGCGTCGACCTTCTCGGCGGCGCACAGCTGATCGAACGCTGCTTCGTAGTCGCCGCGTGAGAGGTCGCGCAGGTAGTCGTTGGCGGCGTCGATGGGCGGCTTGACCTTCTGGATCCAGATCGTCCCGCTCGCGACCGCGAGGCCGACGATCACGACGACGGCGCCGACGAGCAGGTAGATCCAGACGCGGCGACGGTGCGGCCTCGGAGGCCGGGGAGCCCACGACGGGGGAGGCGGTGGCGCGGTCCACGGCGCCGACGGCGGGGGTGGCCCGGCCACCGGCGTCAGCTCCCGGTGGCCTTCTCGAGGAAGCGGGCCCGCTCGACGACGACCCGGGTGATCTTCCCCGCCGCGACGAGACCGCGCGCGTCGGTGACGGACACTCGAAACGTGAGCCGCCGGCCCTGCACGGCCTCGAGCAGCGCCTCCGCCCTGACGTGACTCCCCACTGCAGTCGGCGCGAGGTGGTCGAGCTGTACGCGGTACCCGACGGTCGTGGCGCCCTCCCCGAGGCGGTCACCGACGGCGAGGACGGTGGCCGACTCCGCCAGGCCGACGACGCGCCCGGTCGCCAGGACGGGCACGCTGCCGCTCTGGAACGCAGGCGCGGTGTCGTCCTTCGTGACGACCATCTCGACGACTCCCACGAGTCCTGGCTGCAGAGTCACCGGCGTAGGGTAGCTGTGGCGACCACGCCAGGACTGACAGGGAGCCGCGATGATCGACGAAACCGTTCTCGATCGCACGCTGCAGGTCGCGCTGCGCGCCGGTGGCGACTTCGCGGAGGTCTTCGCCGAGGATCGCCGCGCGTCATCGGCGCGCCTGGATGACGGCAAGGTCGAGGAGCTGACCTCCGGTCGGGAGCGGGGCGCCGGCATCAGGGTGGTGCGGGGAGAGACGACCGGGTTCGCGCACACCGCCGACCTGTCGGAGGCGGGCCTGGAAGAAGCCGCAGGCGCGGCGGCGGCTGCCGCGCGCGGTGGCGAGGGCACGACCAATGTCGTCGGCCTCGAGCGCCGGGATATCACGCCGCCCCACGAGGTACGCGTGTTGCCGGAGTCGGTGGAGAAGGCGCGGAAGGTGGAGACGCTCGCGCGAGCCGACGATGCTGCTCGCGCCGAAGGCGATGCCATCCGGCAGGTCAGCGTGTCGTACGCGGATTCGCGTCGCCGCATCCTCGTGGCCAACTCCGACGGGTTGCTGGCCGAGGACGACCAGGTGCGGACGCGCTTCTTCGTGCAGACCGTTGCCGTCGCCGACACAGGCATGCAGACGGGGATGGAGGCGCCAGGCCTCACTGTCGGTTTCGAGCTCTTCGACGACGTCGACCCGGAGGAAGTGGCGCGTACGTCCGCCCGCCGGGCGCTCACGATGCTGCGAGCGAGGCCGGCGCCGACGGGCAAGTTGCCTGTGGTGCTGAAGAAGGGCGCCGGTGGCGTCCTGTTCCACGAGGCATGCGGCCACGGCCTCGAAGCCGACCTCGTGGCCAAGGACGCGTCGGTGTTCCGCGGCCGCGCCGGCGAGCAGGTCGCGTCGCCGCTCGTCACGCTGGTCGACGACGGGACGCTGGCGCGCGAGTGGGGCGCATACGCGATCGACGACGAGGGCGCGCCGGCGCGCCACAACGTGCTCATCGAGGGCGGTGTCCTGACCGACTACATGTGGGACCTGATCCGCGCCCGGAAGGAAGGCCGGGAGCAGAGCGGAAACGGACGGCGGGAGACGTACCAGCACCTCCCGATGGTTCGCATGACCAACACGTACCTCCTCGCGGGGGAGGACGATCCCGACGAGATCGTGCGTCAGACGCCGTACGGCATCTACTGCGCGCAGCTCGGGGGTGGGCAGGTGAACACGGCGACGGGCGACTTCGTGTTCGGGATGACCGAGGCGTACCTCATCGAGAACGGCGAGATCACCGAGCCGGTACGCGCCGCCAACCTCATCGGCAACGGCCCCGAGACGCTCCGCCACGTCGACGCGCTCGGCAACGACTTCGGGACGTGGCCCGGCACGTGCGGGAAGTTCGGGCAGGGCGTGCCCGTCTCCGCGGGGCAGCCGACGCTGCGAGTCTCGGAGCTGACCATCGGCGGCACCGCCGGTGAGTGACGGACCTTCGGGCGAATTGCTCGACCTCGCGCAGCGGGTCGCGGGCGCGGCTCGCAACGGCGAGCAGGTCGAGGCGTACGTCGTGCGTTCACGCGAGACCGAGGTACGCGTCTTCGACGGCGACGTGGAGTCGCTGTCCATGGCGGGCGTCGAGGGCGTCGGCGTGAGGGTGATCAGCGACCACCGTCAGGGCTTCGCGTGGGCCGGGTCGCTCGAGACCGCGGTCGTCGACGAGACGCTGGACGAAGCCCGCGACAACGCCGGGTTCGGCGAGCCGGATGAGTGGAACGGTCTCCCGTCGCCCTCCGATTACGAATCGATCGCGCCCGCTCCGCTCGACGTGTGGCGCGAGTCGCTTCTCGCCGTACCCCCGGACGACAAAGTGACGCTCGCCCTCGAGCTCGAGCGCGCGACACGCGCCGCCGACCCACGCGTGCGGGGCGTCGAGTACTCGGGATACGGCGACACCGCCGTCGAGGCGGCCGTCGCCAGCTCGTTGGGCGTGGCGGCGACGAGCCGGCGCACCATGTGCTCGTGCTCGTCGTTCGCGATCGCCGGCGACGCGGACGACACGCAGACCGGCTACGGCTTCTCCGCCGGCCGTGCGTTCGACGACCTCGATGCCACTGATGCCGCGAGCACGTCGGCGGAGCGCGCCGTGCGGTTGCTCGGAGCGACGAAGCCTCGGACGCGGCGGCTGCCCGTCGTGCTCGACCCACTCGTGACGCGCTCGTTGCTCGCCATCCTCGGGTCGGCGCTGGGCGGCGAGTCGGTGCTGAAGAACCGGTCGATGTTCGTCGGGCGCGACGGCGAGCAGGTCGCCGCGCCCGCAGTCACACTGCGCGACGACCCGACGTTGCCGGACGCGCTCGGCGCCGCCAGCCACGACGCCGAGGGCGTCCCGACCCGGCCAGTCGACCTGATCGCAGGCGGTGTGCTGCTCGGCTATCTGCACAACGCCTACACCGGCCGGCGGTCGGGCGCGGCCACGACCGGGTCGGCGGTGCGGGGCGGGTTCAAGTCGACGCCCGGCGTCGGCGCCCGTGCCCTCTACCTGGAGCCTGGGCCGCTCGGGCCCGACGAGATCCTCGCGTCCGTGCCGGAGGCGCTGTACGTCCAGTCGGTGAGCGGGCTGCACTCGGGCACCAACCCCGTGAGCGGCGACTTCTCGGTGGGCGCCGAGGGGCTCATGGTCCGCGACGGCGCGCTCGCCGAGCCCGTGCGCGAGGTGACGATCGCCTCGACCTTGCAGCGGATCCTGCTCGACGTGGGCGAGATCGGCTCCGATCTCACCTGGCTGCCGGGCGGCGGCGCCGGCATGACATTGCTGGTCACCGAGATGACCATGAGCGGCGAATAGCGTCCGAGAGGACTACGCGACGCACGTTCCCCGCCGTTCGAGGATGGCGTCGAGCTCGCTGATCGCGGTGAGCGGCTCGTCGCCGAAGTGCACGGCTTCGATGCCGACGGCGCGGGCGGCTTCGACGTTGTCGCGGTTGTCGTCGACGAAGACGCTCGCCACCGGAGCTACGACGAGGCGCTCGCACGTCAACCGGTAGATGCGCGGGTCGGGCTTGCGCATGCCGACCTCGCTCGAGTCCACGACGACCTCGAACAGCTCGTCGACGGGGAACGTGGAACGCCAGGCCGATCCGAACTCCTTGACGTTGTTCGTGAGCAAGCCCACCTTGAGACCGTCGCTCCGAAGGCGCCGGATCCGGTGCACCACCGGCCAGTGGATGCCGAGCGGCATGTCGCGCGTGAAGCGCTGGTAGGCGTCGAGGTCGATGTCGCGGCCGAGCACCGTCGGCGCCCGCTCGATGACGCCGGCCATGTATTCGTCGAAGGCGATCTCGCCCACCTCGAGGCGGTGCCAGTCGTGCGTGACGGCCGAGGCAGCCTCGGAGACGGCGCCGTCGATAGGGTCGCCGCCGGCCGGGTTCCCCTCTGCGCCGATGTACGCGGTCTCACCAAAAATGAGTTCGAGGATCGAGCCGGACGGGTAGCCCATGTCGGTCTCGAAACGGCCGATGCCACGGAACAGCGGGCTCGAGATCACGCCCCCGTAGTCCCAGATGACCGCTTCGACCGGCGCGTCCACGGGTGCAGGCTACCGGCGCTCCCGATGCGTACCTCACCTGCGCCTGGCGCAGTTCAGATACGCACCGTCGTTACCGCAGGCCGGTGGCGAAGACGAGGATGACGGCGGCGCCGGCGGCGAGCCGGTAGACGACGAACGGCGTGAAAGTGTGCGTCTGCAAGAACTTGAGCAGCAACGCGATCACGACGAACGCGCTGATCGCCGCTGCGAGCATTCCCCACAGGAACGGCGCCACGTAGTTGTCGGGGATGCCGCCGTCCCGTACTACCTCCAGGCCCTTGAAGAGCCCGGCGCCGGCGATGATCGGCAGGCTCATCAGGAACGACAACCGCGTGGCCGCCGTGCGGTCGAACTGGAGCCAGCGGCCCATCGAGATCGTGATGCCGGAGCGGGACACACCGGGCTGCAGTGCCACCGCCTGCGCGCCGCCCATCAACAGCGCGTCGCGCAGCCGGAAGTCGTCCTGGTGGCGGCGGTTCGGGAGCCGGTCGGCGAGGTACAGCACGACGGCGAAGACGATGAGCATCACGCCGATCAGAACGGGCTGGCCGAGGTTGTCCTCGATGACGCCCTCCAACGCGGCGCCGACGATCGCGCCCGGCACCGCCGACAGCAGCAGCAGCCACGCCGTCCGCTCGTCGACAGACCGGATCGCGCGTCGCCACAACGACCGCCGCGCTGCCGCGATGTAGCGGACGAGGTCGTGGCGGAAGTACCACGCCGCGCCCACGAACGTGCCGACGTGCAACGCGACGTCGAACGTCTTGTTGAGGCTCGGATGGTCGGTCAGCTCGGTCCACTTGAACAGCTCAGGGACGAGGAGGAGATGGCCGCTCGACGAGATCGGCAGGAACTCCGAGAGGCCCTGCACGATGCCCAGCACGATGGCGTGGAGGATCGGCACGGCGCAGGAGCCTAGGTGTCGTCCGTCAGCGGCCGGCCACCGAGGCGGCGTCCTCGGGCGGGACGAGCGCCAGGGTGACGACACCCGCCGCGGCCGCGAAGGCGAGCCTGGGCGCCTCCTCTTCGGTCACGAGGAGCGTGACACCGAGACCGCCTGCTCCACGCTCGCCGGCGCGCGTTTCGACTGCGGCCGGGGCCTCGTCGGTGCCGAGCACGAGGACGCCTCGCGCCGCGACCACGGTGGGCGCGCCGCCGCCGGCGGCGTCGCTCGATTCGAACGTCACGAGCACGTCGACCGAGCTCCCGACCGGTGGGCGCAGGGCGTCGCGTGCGACGATCCGCAACGCGCGCATACCCGGTGGGATCGCGCCGTCGAGGCCGCTGCGACCGCGTGGCGCGACGTTGCCGTCGACTACGAACGCACCGCGCACGACAGGGACGGCGACCACGCGCCCTTCGACGGCGCCAGGCGACAGCGCGCCGGAGGGGAGCTGCGAGCGATGCA